>NZ_JBRREK010000006.1:0-133077 GCF_056760235.1 Stenotrophomonas sp. STEN018 | reverse complement strand
CCTCCCCCCCCCCCCCGGCGGGTCTGAGTGCGTGCCGCGCCCCCCACCCCGCCACCAGCCAGCCCCCGCCCCCCCCCCCCGCCCGCCCCCCCCCCCCGCCCCCCCCCACAAAAAAATAAATCCGACGCCAGCACTCTGGCATCGGATCGGAGGTGTCTCATCGCCAGAAGCGCCGCCAGCAGCGGCTTCAAACAGGCTCAGCCTTACTTGCTACCACCAGCAACGGTGCCAGCTGCAGCATCCATCTCGGCCTGGGCGCGGGCGGCAAACAAGGTGCCCGGCGGCGGCTGACGACTGAAGAAGGTATGCACACCATCCAGCACGGCGCCGGCAACGCGACGCTGATAGGCCGGATCAATCAGGCGGCGCTCTTCGTCCGGATTGGAGATGAACGCGGTCTCGACCAGCATCGCCGGCATGTCGGAGGTGCGCAGCACGGCAAAGTTTGCCCGCTCAAGGTTCGGCTTGTGGTTGTTACCAATGCGCTTGAGGCCGCCGAGCACGTGCCCGGCCGCATCTTCGGAGGCCTTCATGTAGCCGCTCTGGGCCAGATCCAGCAGCACGTTGGCCAAGGTGCCTTCGGTGCGGTTGAGGCTGACGCCACCAATCAGATCGGCCGAGTTTTCCTTGTCCGCCAACCAACGCGCACGCTGCGAGGAAGCGCCCTTGGTCGACAACACGTACACCGAAGAACCCGTCGCCGAACGGTTTTCAGCCGCATCGGCGTGGATCGAAATGAAGATGTCAGCCTTGGCCGCACGCGCACGCTGGGCGCGCATCGGCAGCGGGATGAATACGTCGGTGTCGCGGGTCAGGTAGGCGCGCAGGCCCGGCGTGGCATTGACCTGACGAGCCAGCTCACGTGCGACGGCCAAGGTCACGTCCTTCTCGCGCTTGCCGGTAGGCCCGACGGCGCCCGGATCCTGACCACCATGGCCCGGATCGATGGCAACCACCAGATTGCGCATGCCCGGCGCCATCCGAATTCGTGACGCGTCACTTGGCATGACCGGACGTGGCGTGGGCGCCTCGACCGCTGCAACAGCGGGATCAGCCGGGCGCGGCACGATCGGGGTCGGTACGCCGGTAGCAATCGTCGTACGCACCGGCGTGCCCTGGCCATTGAGGATCGCGGCCGCTGAAGGCGATGACGGGGCGGCCGGCAAATTGCCGGTGGCAGCCGCAGTAGCGGGCACGAAAGTCGCTAACGTTGCTGGTGCGGGATTCGGAGCAGCTTGAACCGGTGCCGGCGGCGTGGTCGCCTGCTGGCGCACCGCTGCAGTCAACGCGGCTGTAGCGCGCGCGGCCTCGGCACGAGCCTGCTCAGGATTCACGGTGGGCGCTGCCGGTGGCACGGATGCCGGCGGCGCGCTTACAACGGCTGCAGGTGCCGGAGCTGTCGCAGCAACTGCACGCGGCGCGGTTTCACCCGGCCACTCGATCAGCAACTTGGATTCGGCGCCCTGCCCCTGCATCTGCGGCTTGAACGCGGCAACCGACTCAGCCAGATCAAACACGATGCGGAACGTGCCCGGCACCGGGTTGCCGGTGCGCACGGCGGTAACCACACCAACGGCCGCAGGCAACTTGAGGCCGCGCACGCCGGTGGAATCGGGGAAATCGATGACCAGGCGGTTGGGACCGGCCAGGCTGATGGTCTTGTAGCTACCACCACCGGCCAGCTGGATCTCGGCGCGGGTACCGGTTGCGCCGGCACTCAAACCCAGCCCACGAACCTCACCGGCCCACGCGGAAGCGTTGGCCAGGCACAGGCCGGCGACGGCGACAGACAATGCAAACAGGCGGTTTCCCGTAGTCATGAGCGGATTCAATCACCGGATTTCGGTAATTGCAACATTTTTTTCCCTTAATAATCCGCAACCTGCCGTAACTTCCTGTTGTTACAGGGCAGAAAGCCCTTGCAAGTGCTCCGTTTTGCGCAGCCGCTGCAGCCAGGCTTCACCGGTCGGGCTATGTGCCTGCAGCTGGGCAAGACGGCCATGACCGTCGATCTCCAGCGCCACCACCAGGTCCAACGGCGGCAGCCCGCCTGCCCCGCGCTCAGGCCATTCGATCAGCCACAGGTCGGCGCTGGCGTCGTCCAGACCAAGGAAATCCAGCTCGCCGGCATTGCCGATCCGGTACAGGTCCAGATGCCAGGCTTCGCCGGTTTCCAGCGGATAGCGCTCGATCAAGGTGTAGGTAGGGCTGCGGATCGGCCCCTGCACGCCCAGCGCGCGTAGCAGGGCGCGGGCCAAGGTGGATTTTCCAGCGCCAAGATCACCTTGCAGGTGAACCACCGCCTGCGCGGGCCGGGTCTGTGCCAAGGCCTGACCCAGCAGGTCGGTGCTCTCGGCTTGGGGCAAAGACAATTCGATCATGGGAGACATTATGGATTGGCCAGCGTGCGCAGGTGCGGCAACAGATCGCGTGGCAACAGCCCGCGCTCACCTTCGGTGGCCGCTGCGTCGCCAGCAAGGCTGTGCAGCAGGGCGCCAGTGCTGGCTGCATCAAACAGCGACAGTCCTTGTGCAAGCACTGCAGCAACAGCGCCGGTCAGCAGATCGCCCATGCCGCCTACCGCCATCCCTGGGTTACCGGCTGCAATGACCCGCGGCAGCTGTCCCGGCGCGGCGATCACAGTACCGGCACCTTTCAGCACCACGGCCGCCGCGTAGCGCGCAGCCAAAGCATGCGCTGCGGCAAAGCGATCACGTTGGATGCTGGCGGTATCGGTGCCGAGCAGGCGCGCAGCCTCGCCCGGATGCGGGGTGAGGATCGCCTGCGGCAGCGGCCGCGGATCCGCTGCCAGAAGGTTCAAACCATCGGCATCGAGCACCAGTGGCTTGCCGCTGGCCAGCACCGCCGCCCACAGCGCATGCGCCCAATCGTCCTGGCCCAGCCCGGGGCCCAGCGCGATGACGCTGGCGCGTGCCAGCAGCGGCGCGAAGTCCTCCGAACTATCAACGGCGTGCACCATCGCTTCCGGGCAGCGCGCCAACAACGGCGCCACGTGCAGCGCGCGCGTTGCAACACTGCAAAGACCGGCACCACTGCGCAGCGCAGCCTCGGCAGCGAGCATTACCGCGCCGCCGCTGCCATGGTTGCCGCCTACGCACAGCACATGCCCGGATTCGCCTTTGTGCGTGTTGAGCCGACGCGGTGGCAACATCCGCAGCAGCTGCGGCTTGGCCCAGCGCAGCGCACACGCGCTGACGCCGTCAAATGCGGCAGCGGGCACCTCCAGATCCGCCAGCAGACGCTGCCCCGCATGCTCCAGCGCCGCACCGGTGTGCAGGCCCTGATGCGGCACGATGAACTGCAGGACCCGCGCCGCACGCACCGCCGTGCCTGCCACGTTGCCGCTGAGCGCATCGACGCCACTGGGCACATCCAACGCAAATACCGGCGCCAATGCAGCATTGATCGCAGCGATCAAGGCTGCGTCCTCGGCCTGCGGGGCACGATTGAAACCGATCCCATACAGCGCATCGACGATCAAATCGGCTTGTTGCAGGCAATGCGGCGCAATCTCGACATGTCCACCAACGGCCAGATAATCGGTACAAGCCCGCTGCGCCAAGGGCGTGCGTGGCGACGCCTCCGGCAAGTGCAATACGCTGACATCGCGCCCGGACTGGCGGGCGTGGCGGGCCAGCACATAGCCGTCACCGCCATTGTTGCCCGGCCCGCAGACCACCACGATGCGCCGCGCCTGCGGCCAATACTGCAGCACGGCCTGCCAGGCGGCATGGCCGGCACGCTGCATCAGCAGGTAAGCATCACCACCCAAGGCGGCGGTCGCTTGCCCATCAATCTGGCGGGCAGCGGCGATATCGAACAGTTCGACGGGCTCTGACATGCGGGCAATTCTATACTTGCGCCATGTCTGAAGCCGTTACCGCCGCAAATCCGGCGCAGTTGTCGCTGCGCATCCGCCAGCTTGCCCGCGAGGCAGGCTTCCAACGCTGTGGAGTCAGCGGCATCGAGCTGGGCGAGGATGAGGCACATCTGGCCGACTGGCTGGGCAAGGGCCTGTACGGGACGATGGAGTGGATGGCCCGCCACGGCAGCCTGCGCGCGCGTCCGCAGGAACTGTTGCCGGGCACATTGCGGGTGATCTCGGTCGGCCTGGACTACGGCCACAAGGACGATGCCGAAGCCTGGGCGACCTTGAATGATGGCGAGCGCGCCTATGTGGCGCGCTATGCGCTTGGCCGCGACTACCACAAGCTGATGCGCAACCGCCTGCAGAAGCTGGCCGAACGCATCGCCAGCGAGATTGGTCAGTTCGGCTACCGGGTCTTCGTCGACTCGGCGCCGGTGCTGGAGCGGGCCTTGGCACGCAACGCCGGGCTGGGCTGGATCGGCAAGCACACCTGCCTGATCGACCGTAACGGCGGTTCATGGTTCTTCCTCGGCGAGATCTACGTCGACCTGCCGCTGCCGGTGGATGTGCCGGCCACCGCGCATTGCGGCAGCTGCACGCGTTGCATCGATGTCTGCCCGACCGCCGCCATCATCGCCCCGCATCGGCTGGACGCGCGCCGCTGCATTTCCTATCTGACCATTGAGCACGAAGGCGCGATCCCGCTGGAAATGCGCCCGCTGATGGGCAACCGCATCTATGGCTGCGATGACTGCCAGCTGGTGTGTCCGTGGAACAAGTTCGCCCAGCGCACCGATGAGCCGGATTTCCGCGCCCGCAACAATCTGGATACCGCCACCCTGCCCGAACTGTTTGCCTGGGAAGAAGACGAATTCCTGCGCCGCACCGAGGGCAGCCCGATCCGCCGCAGCGGGCATGAACGCTGGCTGCGCAATATCGCCGTGGCGCTGGGCAATGCAGCACCCTCGCCCGCCGCGCAACAGGCACTGCAGAGCCGTCAGTCGCATGCTTCCGAAGTGGTACGCGAGCATGTGCAGTGGGCCTTGCAGCGGCATGCCGACCCCGCGCAGAAACCCTGACCCCTCTCAGATTTCCCCGGCCGGCGCAATCGCTCCCGTAAGATAGCGGCCGTCAGTTCGCCTGCGCCGCCGGCGCGGACGGGCGCCCTACCGGCATAGCAGTTGAACCATGACCTCCAGCAACGACGTCCTCACCCCCAACCAGCTCAATACCTTGGCCCGCGATCTTCTGGAGAGCGCATTCCCGATGGTGTGGGTGGAAGGCGAGCTGGGCGGTGTCAGCCGACCTGCCTCCGGACACCTGTACTTCACCCTGAAGGACGCACGCGCGCAGGTGCGTGCGGCGATGTTCAAGCCCAAGAGCCAATGGCTGAAGTTCATCCCGCGCGAAGGCATGCGCGTGTTGGTGCGTGGCCGCCTAACCCTGTACGAAGCACGCGGCGACTACCAGCTGATCCTCGATCACATGGAAGAAGCCGGCGAAGGCGCGTTGCGCCGCGCATACGACGAACTGAAAGCCAGGCTCGAAGCCGAGGGCCTGTTCGATCCGGCCCGCAAGCGACCGCTGCCGGCCCACGTGCGACGCCTTGCGGTGATCACCTCGCCCAGCGGCGCTGCGGTGCGCGACGTATTGAGCGTGCTTGAGCGCCGCTTCCCGATGCTGGAAGTCGAGCTGCTGCCGTCGCTGGTACAGGGCGCAACCGCTGCACCGCAGATCACCTCATTGCTGCGCCAGGCCGATGCCAGTGGCCGCTACGACGTGATCCTGCTGACCCGTGGCGGCGGCTCACTGGAAGACCTGTGGGCGTTCAATGACGAACAGCTGGCGCGTGCAGTCGCTGCCAGCAACACGCCGGTGGTCTCGGCGGTAGGCCACGAAACCGACTTCAGCCTGAGCGACTTCGCCGCCGATCTGCGCGCGCCGACGCCTTCCGTGGCCGCCGAGCTGCTGGTTCCGGATCAACGCGATCTTGCGCTGCGGGTGCGCCGCCTCGCGCAACGCCTGCAACAGCTGCAGGTACATACGCTGAGCCAGGCCATGCAACGCGCTGATCGCGCCGCACTGCGGCTGCAGGCACACAGCCCGCAGGCGCGACTGAACCTGCTCAAACATCGCCAGGAAGCTGCCTTCGCGCGCCTGCATGCCACCTGGCAGCAGCAACAGGAACGTCGCGTGGCTCGGCTCCGGCACGCCGCCACTGTGCTGCGCAGCACCCAGCCGCAACGCCGCTTGAACGCCTTGGCCGAAAAGCTGACGACCCTGGCACCCCGTGCCCACGCGGCGATGGCGCACCAGTTGCAACGCGATGCGCTGCGCCTACGTGGCATCGCCCGCTCGCTGGAAGCGGTGAGTCCATTGGCCACCGTGGCACGTGGCTATTCGATCCTGACCAAGCTTGAAGACGGTGCCTTGGTACGTAGCGCCGAGCAGGTCAAACCCGGCGAGCAGCTGCGCGCTCGCCTGGCCGAAGGCGAGCTGCAGCTACGGGTTGAACAGGTTGCCGCCAAACCGGCGATAGGCGGCCCCACTCAGGGCTGAGCCGGTGCCGCATCCCAACGATCGACGATGATCTTTGCCAGTTTGCTCGGGTCACGATCGAAGTGATGCCCGCCGGGCAGTTCAACCACCTGCATGTGCGCATCGCCTCGCAGGTCGCGGCATAGACTGTCTTTTTCCTCCTCCCCGTAGACGCACTGGTGGGCAACGGACTGCAGACCTGCCAAAGCGGGCTGTACAGGCACCTCCTGGGCGCGGAACCAACCCAACCAGCCGCCTACCCGCACTTCAAACTCCGCCCCGTGAGCAAGCCCCAACAGCGACACCAGACGCACCGAACGGCGCTGTTCCTCACCGAGCAACGGATAGGCAAACGGCAGCACATCCGCGCCGAACGAATAGCCAACCAGCGCCACGTCGTCGGCCTGCCATCGCTGCCGATACGTGCGCACCACACTGTCCAGATCAGCACCTACCTGTGCGGCAGTACGCTTCTTCCAGAAGTAACGCAGGCTGTTCCAGCCGACGACCGAAATACCGCGTTGGTTGAATTCATGCGCCAAGCCCTTGTCCAGGTCGCGCCAGCCACCATCGCCTGAGATCAGCACCACCAGCCGCTTGCTGCCGGCGACCGGCATCTCGACCAAGGGCAGCGTGGCAACGCCCTGCGCAGGTGCGGCATCGAGCGCCACCGGCAAGACGCTCATGACCCCCTGCTCGGACAAGGACTTGACCTGCACGGCGGTGGTTCCGCCAGCGCAGTCGACATCACTCGATCCGCGGTCGGCCGCAGTGACCAGCGCCGCCGCCAATTCGCCGGGGGCCGCCCCGGCGGCACTGCCCCGTACTAGGCCGGCACTGCCGCCATGGCCGAAGAGTACCGGCAGAAAGAACTGCTCGGCGCGCTCGCGCTTGAGCAGTTTCTGGGTAAGCAGCGCAACATCGTCGGCCATCGCCCGGCAACTGCCATTGCCGTTCTGCAATTGCTCGCGATAGCGCGCAGCATCCACCACCGCCACCCATGCGCCGGCCTGCGCCAACTGCCCGGCAGTGTGCATGCGCTGCGCCTGCGGCAACCCCGGGTCAGCGAAATAAACGACCAGGCCGCGCGCCGCGCCCGGCGGCTCCACCACCTGCACACGGCCATAGCGGCCAGCCTTCATATGTTTGGTATGTGCGGCCCAGCCGCAACTGACCACCACCCCGATCAACAACACTCCAAAACCCAAGCCCAACACAGCACCACGTCGCATCAGCCATCCCACCATCAAATGAAAACGCCGGGGAGCATCCATCGGCGATCGTTACGCGCTTGTGCAGCCCGTTGCGGCGCTTGCTACCTTGCTGCCGCTCCTGCGGTGCAGAAGCGCTGTTTGTACTCCAGCGCCTTGGGCATCAATGCCTGCAGGTTCTGGATGCGGGTGCCGGGATTGGGGTGGGTAGAGGAGAACTCCGGCGGCGCTTGCCCGCCGCTGGCCTGGCTCATGCGCTGCCATAGCGGCACCGCCTCTTCCGGATTGAAGCAGGCAGCAGCAGCCAGCATCAGCCCGACTTCATCTGCCTGGGTTTCATGCGAGCGCGCATACGGCAGCAAATAGCCGTAGCCCATGGCCGACATCATCATCTGCTGTTGCTGGCCGTCCATGCCGCTGGCGGCACCGGCCATCTGCCCGATCTGGGTCAGCTTCTGCTGGGCCATGCGCTGGGCGCCGTGGCGCAGAAGCGCGTGGGCAATTTCGTGACCCATCACTACTGCCAAAGCATCAGCGTTCTGCGCCACTGGAATCAAACCGGTATAGACCGCCATCTTGCCGCCGGGCAGGCAGAAAGCATTGGCCTGATCGGACTGCAGCACGTTGACGTCCCACTCGAAGTCCTTGGCGAAGTGCTGCGGCTGCAAGCCGTGCTCCTGCGCCAGCGCGGTTTCCACCACGTCAACCTTGGCGATCAGGCGACTGGCGATCTCCCGCACCTGGCGGGATATCTGCGAATTGGGATCGACCGGGCGTTCCTGCGCGAGGATCTCCTGGTAAGCCTGCAACCCCATCGCCTTCTCTTCACTGGCATTGAGCGAGCTATCGATCAGCACCTTCTCGCCGGTATACGGGTCCACCGAGCGATTGCCGAAGTAATAGCAACCGCCATAGACCGCAAAGCCCAGCAGGATCACCCAGCGGATATTCCCGAACAGGCCACCACCACGCCGACGTTGACCGCCATTGCCTTGGTTACCGAAAGGATCTTGTCGCATGGTTGGATTCCGTCTGGGCCGAGCTGGCCTCGGCCGATGGTAACGCTAGCGTACGCCGTGGCAAGGTCAAATCCCGCGAACCAAGCGGAAGCCAATACGTGCCGAGGTGACATCCGAGTCCTGTGACTGCCGCCACGCCGCGCGGGTCTGTTCCGGTGCATTGGCCCAATTGCCGCCACGGATCACCCGTTGCCGGCAACCGGGGTTGTACCAGGCAGCGCCATCGGCCGGCGCACGCCGGTAGCTGGCGTGCCAGCAATCGGCCACCCACTCACTGACATTGCCGCTGATGTCGTGCAGGCCCCAGGCATTGGCGCGGAACATGGCCACCGGCGCGGTGCCCCAGAAGCCGTCGCCGTAGCCGATGAAGGCGTTGTTCCAGTGCCGACCACTGGGCGACACGTCCAAGCTGCCGGTGAAGTTGCCGCTGTTTTCCGGCGGCGTCATCGAGGGGCCCCACGGATAGCGCCCCTCGCTCCCCGCCCGCAGCGCGTATTCGAACTCCGATTCGCTGGGCAGCCGGTAATAGCGCCCGGTCTGATCGGACAACCAGGCCGCATAGGCCTCGGCGTCACGCACGCTGACGTGCATCACTGGGCTATTGGGTGCTGCCTTAACGCCGTTGTAATCGGACTGCCAATCCACCCCGCTGCGACGGATGAAGTTACCGCTGCGCTCGTCATAGACGATGGAATGGCCGCGCCGGGTCGCACGCGGCCGCGCCTTGGTCGCTTCCACGAAGCGACGGAAATCGGCCACGGTGACCTCGGTGATCGACATTGCAAAGCCGCGCTCGAAGCTCACCAGATGCTGCGGACGCTCGGCATCACTGCTGCCGATCTCGCCTTCGGCCGCCCCCATCTGGAAGCTGCCGTATGGCACTACCACCATCTGCGGGCCACGACTGCCATCGGCCAACGCATCACTGAACACCTGGCCCGGGCGGAAACTGCCGTAATGCGTAACCAGTTCGATCCGCTCGCGCAGCAAGGCTACGGTTCGGTCGCCGGGCAGCGCGATGTGCTCGGCCTGGGCCAGCTTCAGCCGCGCATCCTTCAAGCCCTTGGACGACACCAGATCACGTAGCCCGCCTTCGCGCAGTGCATCGAGCTGGGCGGTGCGGATACCCTCGATGCGCGCCCGCGCATCCTTCAGGGTCACGCTTTCGCCACGGATGGTTGTGGCCTTGTCCAGCCAGCGCGCGGCGGCGGCGAAATCCGACTCCATCGCAGCAGCATTCTCAGCGCGGCGGATCAGGCCGCTTTCCACCGCCGCCAAGCCCTGCCTTGCACGGCTGTTGAGCGGATCGGTAGCAAGTACTTCGCGGAACGCCGCCTGCGCGCCGCCGCCATCCTCGCCAAACTGGTGCTGGCGCAGGGCCTGCTCGCCCGCACGATTCAGCGCCAGCAGCCGCCGCGCCACTGCGATGCGCTGCTGCAAGGCCTGCTCGGCCTTGCCCTCGGGCGCCAAGGCAACCGCTACACCGGCGATCTCGGCGGCCTGCGCCAAGGCTTGGCGTTGATTCTCCGGTTGCGCCATCAAGGCGGTGGCCTGCGCACGCAGACGCTGCCGGGCCTTGTCCAGGCCACGCTGCGCAGCCCTGTCCTTCGGCTGCTGGGCCAGGATCGCCAGGTACAGCGGAATGGCGTCCTTGGCGTCGCGGTACAGCCTGTCCTCGGCCAGCGCCTTGTCGGCCGCCTTGCGTGCTTCGGCCAGTTGCCCGGGCTGCAGGCTGACTTCCGGCGCGTCCCAGACCGGCAGCGTGATGTCCTCAACCTGCGGCGTGGGATCGGGCGTTGCAGACTCCGCTTTCACGGCAGCTGCCGCTTCGGCTTTGGCTTCGGCACGTGCTTCAGCGCTAGCCTCCAGCCGCCCGCTCAAGCTGGGTTTCTTTGCAGGCTCCGCATTTGGCGCAGCCGACGGCGGCTGCGGCGCGCTGCCACTGCACCCCGCCAACGCCAGCAATAGCGCCGTCAGACCCAACAATTGGCCGGTTTTACCCAAAAACGCCTCCATTACCTTGCACACTTTCCCGGGAGCGGCCCGACGTTAGGCTATTCTCGCCTGCCTGAGCAAACCCTGCAGTTGACGGAACCCCACGTGGCTTACTGGATCAAACACCCGGCGGAGTTGGAAGAACGCTACCGCCAGCGCCCGAGCCGGATCGGGCTGGACACCGAATTCATCCGCGAACGCACCTATTGGCCGCAGCTGGCCCTGGTACAGATGGCCGTCGGCGATGAAATCCTGCTGATCGACCCGCTGATACCCGGCATGTGCGAGGCGCTGAAGCCCTGGCTGACCGACACCTCGATCACTAAGATCATGCACAGCGCCAGCGAAGACCTGGTCGCCTTCAAGTGCGCCTGCGACGCACTACCGCGGCCGCTGTTCGACACCCAGATCGGCGCCGCGCTAGCCGGCATCGGTGGCGGCATGGGCTACCAGAAGCTGGTGGCCGAGATCACCGGCGTCACCCTGCCCAAGGGCGAGACCCGCTCGGACTGGCTCAAGCGCCCGCTCAGCGACGCGCAGCTGGAATACGCCGCCGACGATGTCGAGTACCTGTTCGCCATGCACGACGCCATCAGCGCCAAGCTGCAGGCCGCCGGCCGCATGCAATGGCTGCAGGACGATGGCGAGCGTCTGCTGGCCAGCGTCGAGGGCGACGAAGGCGAGCATTGGCCGCACCTGTCGATGCGCTCCTCGCAGGTGTTGGAGCGCGACGCCCAGCTGCGCCTGTTGCGCCTGCTGCGCTGGCGTGACCAACAGGCACGCAGCAGCGACAAGCCGCGCAGTTGGATCCTGGACAATGAACTGGCCAACGTACTGGCGCGCACCCCGCCAGCCGATTACGAGGCCATGCTGAAAGTATTCGGCCGCTTCCCCAAGGCCCCGCGCAAGCTGGCCCAGCAGGTGTGGGAAGCACTGAATACTCCGCTCGCCGACGAAGCCGACGCACCGATGGCGTTGCCGGCCACCGACGGCAACAAGAACACCATCAAGCGCCTGCAGGATGCAGTCAGCAAGCGCAGTGCCGAGCTGGAACTACCCGAGGGGCTGCTGGCCTCGCGCAAGCACCTGGAAGCACTGCTGGAAAGCGGAGAATGGCCGACCGCGCTGGCCGGTTGGCGCCGCGAACAGCTGGAGCCGGTGCTACGGCCGTTGTTGCCAAGCAACTGAGCACCAGAGCCCCGACCAGGTCGGGGCACGCAAAAATGTAGTGCCGAGCCATGCTCGGCAACACCGCCAAAGAATGCATGCGAACGTTCTTGTAGGAGCGGCACAAGGCGCGAAACAAACGATCCAAAAGATCGAAGTCTCTCCCAACAATTTCAGAACCCCAGCTTCGCGGCTCACGCCGCTCCCACAGACGCAACTACAAAGCACCAACACAAGCGCAACCGGTGCAAAACCGGTGCAAACGAACAACAAAAAAGGGCTCGCATTTCTGCGAGCCCTTGAAATTTTGGTGGCCGAGGACGGAATCGAACCGCCGACACGGGGATTTTCAATCCCCTGCTCTACCAACTGAGCTACTCGGCCACTTTGTTTTGTTTTCGTCGGCGTTGCTGCCGTCGAGAGGGCGTATATTACGGAGCTATTTCGGTTTCGGCAAGCCAATTTCACAAAAATTTTCACATCCGCTGAAAATTCCTTGAAATGCCTTGTGTAGCGAGGCTTCGGGTTCGACAGCCACCGCGATGCCTGGCGAAAAATTCATCAAACCACCTACTGCCAGCGCACAAATGCAAAGAAGCCGCATCTTTCGTTGCGGCTTCTTTGCTTGAAGACTTGGTGGAGCGGAGGAGGATCGAACTCCCGACCTTCGCATTGCGAACGCGACGCTCTCCCAGCTGAGCTACCGCCCCACGGTGGACCGAGCATAGCGCTACTACCAGCGCCACGCAAAACACCGCCGCCCTGCTCAAACACAAGCGGCGACCTGATGGCGGTGATCGGGCCGCCGCCCTTGGAACGATGGGCTACGCGGCAACATCACGGCGGTTGTGTCGCGACCTACTGGTAGAAGGAACCGAAGCAACTGGTAGAAGGTAATGCTGCAGATCCATCACCACCCTGCCCCGCATCACTGATCGCGGATGATCCACATCCAGTCTCCGTTCCACAACGGCGTCCTATCTTGGCGGTAAGCCAACTTACGGAAGCCGGTCCAATGCGTGTCCAGCTGACCAAACGCCAGGTCGAGACCTATCACCCCCGAGAGCGCCCCATTGAAGTACGGGATGCTCAGATTCGGGATTGATCCTGCACGTGCAACCCTCGGGACTGGAGGCTATCTCGCTGCTGCCAGCCCGGCTCAATATCCCCCAGCGGGGCCTACAAGGGATGCGTCAGCCTCGCTCCAGCCCCCACCGATCGCCAGTGCCAAGGCCACGACCGCCACTTGGCGATTCACCACCGCCAGGATCTGTTCCTGCCGCGCACTGCTGGCAGTGCTCTGCGCCACCACCACGGTGGTGTAGTCCACGGTGCCGGCCAGATACTGGTTGCGGGCGATGGCCTCGGCGCGATTGGCTGCCAACGCCGCGCGTTCGCGTTCGCCGCCGACATCGGCATACACCTGGACTGCAACCAGGCTGTCCTCAACCTGCTGGAAGGCCGCCAACACCGACTGCCGGTAGACCGCAGCCGCCTGCTCGAACTCTGCTCCGGCCTGCGACACCCGCGCCCGCGTTGCACCCGCATCAAACAGGGTCTGTACCACACTTACGCCCAGCGTCCATAGACCGGCCGAGGCACTGAACAGCTCCGCCCACGCCGATGCATTGTGCTCACGATCGGCACTGACCGTGAACTGCGGAAAATAGCCCGCGCGTGCAATACCGATGCCGGCATTGGCCGCTGCCACCCGGCGCTCGGCCGCGGCGATATCGGCACGCCGCTGCAGGACCTGCGATGGCACTCTTGAAGGCAGTTGCGGAACCGTGGTCGACCACGCGGTGGCTGCGATACTGAAGGTCGAAGGATTCTCGCCGACCAGCACTGCGATCGCATGTTCCAGTTGCGCCCGCTGCAGGTCCAGCCCACGCGCCTGCGCCTGCGCATTGCTGAGTGCAACCTGGGCCTGCTCCACATCCGAGCGGGCAGCCACCCCGGCACGGTATTTATTGCCCGTGATCGTCAGCGCACGCTGATAGGCCTGCACTGTCTGCGCCAGGTCATCGCGCTGTGCATCGGTGCCGCGCAGCTGCAGGTAGTTGGTGGCCACCTCACCTTGGGCGGCCAGTGTCGCATTGGCCAGATCACCCGCACCGGCCTGCGCGTCGGCACTGGCCTGGCTCACAGCATTGCCCAAACGCTGCCACAGATCCGGTTCCCAACTGGTCCCGATCTGCACGGAATAGCGGCGCCCACCAGCCGAGGTCACGCCGCCGCTGGCGCTGCTAGCCGGCCCATCGGTGCGAGTGCCACTGCCCTGCAGGCTGGCCTGCGGGAACAGTGCAGCGCGCTGCTCGCGCACCAACGCCCGCGCCCCCGCATAAGCGGCCCGATACTGCGCCACATTCTGGTTGTCGAGCACCACCTTGGCCTCCAGCGCATCCAGCACCGGGTCACCAAACAGCGCCCACCATTGGCCCTTGGCTGCCGCGTCTGAAGGCACCGCCACCTGCCAGCCCGGCGCCTGTTTGAATGCGGACGGCAATCCCGGCATCGCCACGCCGCGGTAGGTCGGCGCCAGCGAACAGGCCGACAGCAAGGCCGCTCCGAGCATGGCGGGTGTGATCCAGAGCCGACTCATGCGTGATCTCCCAGGGAAGTTTGCGGCGCGGCCGCGGGCGAGCGGCGATCACTGAAACGATCAAGCGCCAGGAACACTACCGGCGTGGTCAGCAGGGTGATGAACTGACTGACCAGCAGACCGCCAATGATCGCAATACCTAGAGGTCGCCGGAGCTCGGCACCGTCGCCGAAACCGATCGCCAGCGGCAATGCCCCCAGCCCGGCGGCCAGGCTGGTCATCAGGATCGGCCGCAGGCGCAGGATCGATGCCTCGCGGATCGCCTCCCGTGCAGACAGGCCACGTGCACGTTGTGCGTCCAGTGCGAAGTCCACGATCATGATGGCGTTCTTCTTGACGATGCCGATCAATAGGATGATCGCGATCAGCGCGATCAGATCGAACTGGCCACCACTGAGAATCAGCGCCAGCAGCGCGCCAACACCTGCAGCTGGCAGTGTCGACATCACGGTCAGGGGATGGATGGCGCTTTCATACAACATGCCCAGCACCACATAGATCGCCAGCAGGGCACCGATGATCAGCAACGGCAAGGTCGCCAACGATTCGGTGAACACCCGCGCAGTGCCGCCGAACTCACCCCTTACGCTGGCGGGCAGATGCAGCGATGCAAGGACCTCACCGATCAACTGTGATGCCTGACCCAGGCTCACTCCGGCGGGAAGATTGAAAGAAAGCGTGGCCGAAGGCTCACCATCACTGTGGTTCAAGCGCGCAGGTGCGGACACCGAGTTCCAGCGCGCGAATGCCGCCAACGGCACCATGGTGCGCACAGGGCTGGAAAAGCCGGTTGCTGTGCCTGCGGCCGCCGCAACCGGCGTACTGGCGATGGGCGCCAGAGTGGTAACCCCGACCACCGACGTCACCGGAGCGCCTGCAGGCACCTGGATCTCAGCCAGCGCCAGCGGTGAGCCATTGAAGCGGGGGGCAGCCTCCATCACCACGTGGTACTGGTTCATCCCGGAATACAGGTTGGCCACCTGACGCTGACCGAACGCATCGTAAAGCGCCGCATCGACCGACTGCATGGCCACGCCCAAGCGCGCGGCGGCATCGCGATCCACCTGCACATAGGCACTGGCACCAGCATCCTGCTGATCAACATCCACATCGACCAGCACGTCACCATGGGACTTCAGCGCCGCCAGCAAGCGGGTCGAAGCCTCCTGCAGCAGCGCGGTGTTTTCTGCCTTGAGCACGAATTGGTACATCGAAGTCGTCTGACGGCCACCCACGTTCAAATCCTGGATCGGATTGAGAGTGGTAGCGATGCCCTGCACCCGCGCCAGCTTGGGCCGCAGCCGGGCCACCACCTCGGTCACGGCCGGGCGTTGCCCGCGCGGTACCAGGATGACGAACAGGAAGCCGCCACCGGCGCGACTGCCACCAGAAAACGCCACCACGTTCTGCACAGCCGGGTCCGCCTTGATGATCTGCACCACCTCCGCCAGCCCGCCCTTGAGTGCTGCGAAGGAGATGCTCTGATCGGCACGGATTCCGCCATTCATCGCCCCGGTATCCTGCGCCGGAAAAAACCCATTGGGCGCGACCAGTGCCAGTTGCAGGGTGAGCAGCACCGCACCGAGCAGCGATGCCAGCATCAGCGCGCGATTGTTCAAGGCCCAATCCAGGCAACGCACATACACCGCCTGCACCGATTCGTATCCACGTTGCAGCCGTTGCGCCAGCGGTCGCGACGCCTGCTGACGGGCCGGCTGTAACAGCACCGCCGCCAGCATCGGAGTCACCGTCAACGAGACAACCAGACTGATCGCCACTGCGACCGACAGGGTCAACGCGAACTCGCGGAAGATCCGTCCGATCAGGCCGTTCATGAAAATCAGCGGGGTAAATACCGCCACCAGACTGGCGGAGATCGAGAGCACGGTGAAGCCGACCTCACCCGCGCCCTGCTCGGCTGCAATGCGCGGTGGTACTCCAGCTTCCACATGCCGGCTGATGTTTTCCAGCACCACGATCGCATCGTCGACCACGAAGCCGGTGGCGACCGTCAATGCCATCAACGATAGGTTGTCCAGCGAAAAGCCCACCACGTACATCACCGCGAAAGTGCCCAGCAGCGAGGCCACTACCGCCACTGCGGGAATCAGCGTGGCAAGCCAGCTGCGCAGGAAAACACTGACCACCAGCACTACCAGCAAAGTCGCGATGAGCAGGGTGATTTCCACCTCACGAAGCGAAGCGCGGATGGTCAAGGTCCGGTCGCTGGCCACCGACAACTGCACATCCTGCGGCAGTGCCGCGGTCAAGGCAGGCAGCAGCGCGCGGATTGCGTCCACCGTTGCCACGATGTTGGCACCGGGCTGGCGGCTGATGATCACCGACACCGAGGGCTGGCCATTGAACAGGCCCATCGTGCGCAGGTCTTCCGGCCCATCGCTCACCGTGGCGACATCGCGCAGGCGGACCGCACTGCCATTGCGCCAGGCCACCACCACATCCTGATATGCGGCGGCATGCAGGCCGGGCAGATTGGAATAGATCTGGAACGCGCGACCATCGCCGTCGACCACGCCGCGCGGCCGGTTGGCACTGGCCGAGGACAGCGCGGTACGCACATCTTCCAGCGCGATGCCGTACTGCGACAGCGCGGCCAGATCCAGCTCGACCCGGACCGACGGCAGCGCCGCGCCACCCAGTTCAACATTGCCGACGCCCGACACCTGCAGCAGGCGCTGCTCAACCGTATCGGAGACCGCGTCATAGATCTCCGAGGGCGTGCGCACCGCCGAGGTCAAGGCCAGGATCAGGATCGGGGCATCGGCCGGATTCA
This sequence comes from Stenotrophomonas sp. STEN018, assembly GCF_056760235.1. NCBI lineage: Bacteria > Pseudomonadati > Pseudomonadota > Gammaproteobacteria > Lysobacterales > Lysobacteraceae > Stenotrophomonas > Stenotrophomonas sp. STEN018. Next base: position 115,862 of record NZ_JBRREK010000006.1, on the reverse strand, counting down.
TCTTGCGGTAGGTCGGATTGCTCTTCAGTGCCACCGGCAGATCGGCGCGCGCCGCGTTGATGGCGGCCTGCACATCCCGCGCCGCGCCGTCGATGTCGCGTGTCAGATCGAACTGCAGTGTTACCTGGGCCGAACCGACGCCGGATTGCGAGGTCATCTCGGTGACACCGGCGATCACACCCAGGCGCCGCTCCAGCGGTGCGGCCACAGTGCTCGACATGGTCTGCGGGCTGGCACCGGGCAAACTGGCCTGGACCACGATGGTGGGAAAGTCGATCTGCGGCAACGGCGCCACCGGCAGCAGTGGATACGCCGCAATGCCAGCCAGCATCACCCCCAGGGCCAGCAACAGGGTGCCGACCGGACGACGTATGAACGGTGCCGACAGATTCATCCGCTCATGCCATCTGTCGCGGCGGCACGCCCCCGCCGCTCACGCAGCCGCTCGAACAGCAGAAAAATCACCGGCGTGGTGAACAAGGTCAACGCCTGGCTCACGACCAGTCCGCCGATGATGGCAATCCCCAGCGGCTGGCGCAGTTCATGACCGATGCCGGCGCCGAAGATCAGCGGCAGCGCGGCAAACAACGCGGCGAAGGTGGTCATCATGATCGGCCGGAAGCGACGCAGGGCCGCCTGGCGGATCGCCGCCTCGGCGTCCAGCCCCTGCCCGCGCATCGCAGAGAGCGCGTAGTCGATCATCATGATCGCGTTCTTCTTGACGATGCCGATCAGCAACACGATGCCGATGATGCCGATCACCCCCAATCCCCAACCACTCAGCCCCAGTGCCAGCAGCGCGCCGACGCCAGCCGAGGGCAGCGTAGACAGGATCGTAAGCGGGTGCACGAAACTCTCGTAGAGCACGCCCAGCACGATGTAGACCACCACCACTGCCGCCAGGATCAACCACAGCTCGCTGCCCAGCGAATCCTGGAACGCTCCGGCGGCGCCGGAGAAGCGGGTACTCAGCGTGTCAGGCAACCCGACCCCACGCTGGGCGACTGCAATCGCATCCATCGCCTGCTCCAGCGATGCTCCCGGCGCCAGATTGAAGCCGATGCTGGCCGCCGGGAACTGCGCTTCATGGGCGATCACCAGCGGCGCGCTGCCGTTGCGGATCGTGGCCATCGCCGACAGCGGCGCGATGGTGTTGCCCGCCGGCACGTACAGCGCCTGCAAACCCTGCGGCCCGCTGAGCAGCGCTGGGCTGGCCTCCAGGATCACCCTGTTCTGGCTGGAGGCGGTGTAGATGGTGGATACGATGCGCTGCCCAAACGCGTCATAGAGCGCATTGTCGACCGCCAGCGCATTGACCCCGAGGCGCGCGGCAGCATCGCGATCGACATCGACGATCACCGCGCTGCCATTGCCCAGACTGCTGGGGGTGACATCCCGCAGTTCGCTGCGTTCGGCCAGTGCCTGCGACAGCCGCTGGCCCCATTGCGCGACCTGATCCTGCTCGGCCCCCTGCAATACCAGTTGGTAGCTGGTGATGCCCGGCTCGGTGTCGATGACCAGATCCTGCACCGGTTGCAGGAACAGGCGCACCCCGGCGATGCCATCGGTGCGCTGCTGCAGCCGCGCCACCACCTCGGCCAGCCCGGAGCGCTGCCCGATCGGCTGCAGATTGATCGATAGACGCCCCTGTTTGAGCGCCGGATTCTGCCCATCCACCCCGATGCTGGAAGACACGCTGGCCACTGCAGGGTCGGCCAGCACCGCATCGACCACCTGCTGCTGCAGCGTACTCATCGCCGCGAAACTGAGATCCTGGGTGGCCAGTGTGGCAGCGGCGATCTGCCCGGTATCCTGCTCCGGAAACAGGTTGCGTGGCACCACGGCGAACAACAGTGCGGTCGCCGCCAGCGTGCCCGCGAACACCAACAATGTGATGCGCACATGCGCCAGCACCCAGTCCAGCCCGCGGGCGTACAACCGGGACAGCTGCTCGAAGCGCTCCACTGTCCAGCGGCTGATCCGCCATGAGCGTTCCTGCGCGGGCGGCACCAGCCAACGCGCGGCGAGCATCGGCACCAGGGTCAAGGCGACCACCGCCGAGAGAAGGATGGTCGCCGCCAGCGATACCGCGAACTCGCGGAACAAGCGACCGACGATATCGCCCATGAACAACAGCGGGATCAACACCGCGATCAGGCTCAGTGTCAGCGAGACGATGGTGAAGCCAATCTCCCCGGCCCCTTTCAATGCCGCCTCGAACGGCGGCACGCCCTCCTCCACGTGCCGGGAAATATTCTCCAGCACCACGATCGCATCATCGACCACAAAGCCGGCCGCAATGGTCAGCGCCATCAGCGTCAGGTTGTTGATCGAAAACCCCATCGCCCAGATCGGTGCAAAAGCCCCCATCAGCGACAGCGGCACTGCAATGGAGGCGACCAAGGTCGCACGCAGCGAGCCCAGGAACATGAAGATCGCCAACGTCACCAGCAGCACCGCCACGATCAGTTCGAAACGCACATCCGCCACTGATGCGCGGATGCCCTCGGTGCGGTCACTGAGCACGGTGACGTGCACATCGGCCGGCAGCTGCGCTTGCAGGCCGGGCAAGGTCTGGCGGATCGCATCGACCGTGGCGATCACGTTGGCGCCGGGTTGACGCTGCACGTCGACGATGATGGCCGGCTCGCGGTTCATCCACGACGCCAGGCGCGTGTTCTCGGTGGCGCTGATCACATTGGCCACATCCCCCAGCCGGACCACCGCACCGTTCTGGTAAGCGATGACCAGCGCGCGGTATTGCTCGGCGCTGTCAAGCTGGTCATTTGCATCGATGGTCCAACTCTTGGTCGGCCCATCGAAACTGCCCTTGGCAGCGTTGACGTTGGCATTGCCGATCGCGGTGCGGATGCTCTCCAGCGTCAACCCGCGCGCGGCCAACGCTGCCAGATTGGCCTGCACCCTGACCGCAGGCCGCTGACCGCTGGACAGCGATACCAGCCCGACCCCGGACACCTGCCCGATGCGGTTGGCGAACTGGCGCTCGATGATCGCCTGCACTTCGCCCAGCGGACGGATCGGTGAGGTCACCGCCAACGACAGCACCGGCGCGTCAGCCGGATTGACCTTGGCGTAGATCGGCGGTGCTGGTAGATCACTGGGCAGCAGCGTGGTCGCTGCATTGATCGCAGCCTGCACCTCCTGCTCGGCCACATCCAGGGCCAGATCAAGGTCGAACTGCAGGGTCACCACCGAAGATCCGGAAGAACTGCTTGAGGTCATCCGGGCCAGGCCCGGCATCTGCCCGAACTGCCGTTCCAATGGCGCCGTCACCGTCAGCGCCATCACCTCCGGGCTTCCGCCTGGATACAGCGTGGTGACCTGGATGGTGGGGTAATCGACCTCGGGCAGTGCCGACAGCGGCAGGTTGAAACAGGCCAGCAGCCCGGCCAGAAACATCGCCAACATCAACAACGTGGTTGCCACCGGACGCAGGATGAAGGGCCGAGATGGCCCCCCCGGCAACCCCGACGGCGGTGTCGGGGAGACCGACATCAGCGGCGCGTCCCGGCGTGCACGGGTGCTGGCTTGGCAGCATGATGGTCGGCCGGGTGGCCGGTGGCGCCAGCCACGCGTACCACCGAGCCGTCCTGCAAGCCATCCGCACCGGCCGAAACGACTGATTCACTGCCCTTCAGACCCGACAGAATGGCAATGTTCTGCCCCAGCGTCGGGCCACTCTCCACCACCTGCAGGCGCACCTTCCCGCCCGTCTGCAGCACGAATACAAAATCACCCGGCACGCCATGGCGCACGGCACTGACCGGCACCACCAGCGCCTGCGACAAGGTGCGCACGACCAGCACCACGTTGACGAACTGGTTGGGCAACAACGCACCGTTGCCGTTGGCAAAGCGCGCCTTGGCCTTGATCGTGCCGGTGCTGGTGTCGATGACATTGTCGATGGCCAGCAATTGACCATCGGCAAGGTGCCGCCCATCCTCCTGCGCCAGCACCTGCACCTGCAATGCGCTGCCCTGTACGTCACCCCGCGCCGCCAGCGAGCTCAACTGCCCTTGCGGGATGGAGAATGCCACATCGACTGGATCATCCTGGGTTACCACGGCGATGCCGGTGGTGTCCTGTGCGGTGACGTAGTTACCGATATCGCTCTGGCGCAAACCGACCTGCCCACTCACCGGGCTGCGGATCGAGGTATACGCCAGGTTGAGTTGCGCGGTATCGATTGCAGCCTGGTCAGCCAACACCGTGCCCTGCAATTGCTTGACCAATGCAGCCTGGGTATCCACCTGCTGGCTGGCGATCGAATCCTCGGCCAGCAGACCGCGATAGCGCTGCAGATCCACCCGCGCCGCGCCGAGCTGGGCGCGATCCCGCGCCAGATCCGCACGCGCTTGGGCCAGCGCCAGCTCGAACGGACGCGGATCGACCTCCGCCAATACCTGCCCTTCGCTAACCCGCTGACCCTCTCGGAAAAATATCCGGCGCAGCACACCGGACTGCTGCGAACGCACCGTCGCGCTGGTCAGCGGCGTGACCGTGCCGATCGCGGTGATGGTCACCGGAACATCCATGCGTGCCACCGGCTGCACACTCACCGAGGCCGTCGGCCGGCCACCCGCACCGCCCGGTCGCTGTGCCATGTAGCGGGCCAGCAATCCGATCAATGCCAGCACCACCACCAGCAGTACCCACTTCCCGACCCGCCGCCAGCGGCCCGAATCGGCCGGCGGCATCACTTCTGCCTGCATCGCGTCCTCCGCATGCCCGCACCCCATCGCAGCGAGCGCCGGCTTGAGTGCCAAGCCGGCGATTCATTTGCCTGATGCTGATCGTGCAACCCGCTGATCGCGGGCCACACGCGGCGCAACTATCCGCCCCCACGGGCGGGCTGGCAGGGCGTGTCAGATGAACCGGTCGTAGACCGTCTGCACGATTTCGCCGTTTGCAGTGCTGATCAAAATCGCATCCGGCCCATAGCGGACCCACTCATAACCGAACGGTGGGGCGTCCAGACCGAACAGCCAGAAGTCGCCCAGTATGTAATCGTCTTCCCAGAACGGGCCCGGCAGGATTTCGCCGTAATGCCAGCGGCGATACTCGTAGCCCTTCGGTGGGTGGTAAGGGCCAATACGTAGCGGCCCCTCGGCGCGGAAATTGTGGCGGTAATCGTCACCGATCTTTGCTGGTCGATCCTCGATGCCGCGTGGCCGCTCCATGCGGGTGTATCCCAACGGCGCACGCATCTGCTCGATACGAGGACCACCTGCGTCCGGCCGGCTCTCGGCGCTGGCGACGGCCCCCAGCAAGGGCGTCGCCAGCAAGGCGGTCCACAGGATGCAACGGGACCACCGGGGTGAATTTTTCATAACTCGTCCTTTCTACGGGAGTGGATGAAGAACCTTTCCCTGGCAAGCGTTGCAAGCAGCGTCAATCAATACGAACCGGCAGACCTGCTTGGGCGCGCCACACATCACCATCGCTCGATACCGCACCCCGCGGCTCCCGCCAGGAGGGAGCCTGCACATGCATTTACGCCTCCCCCCGTTTAGCCTTTGTCAACGTGCGCACCGGGGGTATTGGCCATGCAATCCACGCCCGGAGCGTCAGCGGAGCCCTTGCGAGACAGTCGGGCACGATCACTGACGAATGATCCGCGGCGCGGCAGGGCTGCTCTGTCGCAATGGCCCATGCCTGGAAAATCAGAATGCTGCCCCCTTAGGCGGAACAGAGCCGCCCGGGTGCGAGCCAAGAAGCGCCGCCCGCTCGGTTTCTTTTTGCGGGAGCGGCGTAAGCCGCGAAGCTGACCTTGCAAAAACCGGTGGCACCCGTGCCCTCTGCTGGTCAGCGTGCTTCGCGGCTTACGCCGCTCCCACCACAAAAAAATCCGATGCCAGAGGTCTGGCATCGGATTCTGGATGACTCGAATGCTCAAGTGAACAGCATCACGCTGATGAGCAGGCGTTGGTCCAACAATTTATCGGTAAGGCTATTCCGCTCTTACCGGCACGCTGTGACGGGCAAAGCGCTGGAGCAGCCGATGCTTTGGCAGGGACCCGCATGCCCAAGTCATCAATACGCTCAGTACCCGGAGCCAATACATAACCACTCCCACTGAAAGTTGCCAACTCAGCCTTCGCTAGTCGCCATCACCGCGAACAGCATCCAGGTCGTATGCGGAATCCACTGCTCCACCCAGCGCCACTGCTCCGAGTCCGGGCCAGGTGCAAAGCTGATGCCAGCACCGCGATCACTGCCCGGCGCACCGGTAATGCCGTTGGAGATGCCGCCGACGAACATCTCACCAGCACTCTCCATCACGATCGGCGGGTTCTTCTGGCCGAAGCCGTAGAGCATGGAGATGCCGTAGGGGTTGCGGCCCAGCGTCCAGTCGAGCTGGTCCTGCGCGTAGCGGGCGCGATCGGCAGACACGCCATAACCGGCAACGCCGTGCGCCGCCAGCTTGCGGCTACCGATGACCATCGCCGCACTGAGCGAGGCCAGGCGCGCGCTTTCACCCTGCCACCAATAGCCGGTTTCATTCCGATGCGGGATGAAGAACCCCTCCATTACCTCGCCTGCGGCCTTGCCATCCTGGGTCAGCTGGAAGCGCTGGCGCGCATAACCGTAGGGGTTGGCAACCGACTGGGTGATGGCCAACTCATGCTTCAGCGCCGAGCCGATCGCCTGCAGCGCGCGCTCACGTCGCGCCTGTTCCGGCTCGATGTCGACATAGGCGGACAGGCTGATCACCGGCAAACCTGCCTCGGCGGCGTGATAGTACGGCCGGCTAGCGCCGTCGCTGATGAAGCCACCATCGGCCTGCTGCCGCCCGATCAAGCTGGCGGCACGCATACGTGCATCATCCAGATAGCGCTGCGCACCGGTAGCGTTGTGCAACTCCACCAACGCCATCAGCGCGGTGTAGTCGTCGATGATATTTTCCCTGCCATCGGCACCGTACTGCGGATTGAACTTGCGCAGGTGCGCATACGCGCGCTCCGCGTCGGCAAGATACTGCGCACCATCAAACTCGCCGTGCCGGCCGGACTGCTTGGCCAGCATGGACGCCCGCGCCAGCGCAGCAATGGCCATGCCGCCGCCGGCACGGAATGCAGAGCGGTACAGCGTGGTGTAGGTCCCGGCGATGCCCTCGTAGCCGGTGACCATGCGCTCGGCACCTGGCGTCCCCCACTGGTCGAACACCGTGGTGTAGAAGTAGCCCTCGGCATCGAGGATGCGGTGCAGATAGTCCGCGCCCCAGAACGCCTCGTCCTCGACCTGCGTCTGCAGCCCTTGCGCGGCGAAAAGCCCCTTGCGCGCATGTGCGCCATAGGCCAATACCCAGGCCGCCATCGAGGCCTGCTGCGGATTGAAATAATTTGCATAGCCCAGGTGCGACAGGTACTTACCCTTGTCGCCGCCCGCATCCTGCCAGCCGCCCCAGACATTGACCTTGCGCGAAGTCTGGAAAATACGGATGTTGCGGTCGGCGTCATCGGTGTGGCGGCTGCGCTTGAAATAGCCCAGCAACTGCGCCCCGCTGGTGGCAAAAACGGCGTTGTCACGCACCGGTACCGTTGCCGACTGCGCATACTGCTTACCGATGCGCACATCCACCTGATACTGACCTGCCTGCTCGGCATCGGAGAAGTCGGCACTGAAGTAACGCTTGCCGGGGCTCCATTCGGTGAACGACGGCAAGGCCTGCAACTTGCCACTGCGGACCTGCTTGCCATCGCGCAGCACGGTATAGCTGCCCTCGTCCGCGTCGCCTGCATATTCGACGATGGCGAGCTTCGGCCCGCGCCGCTCCAGCGCCACCTGGTTGACCTGCACCAGCAGCGGTTCGGTTGGCAGACTCACCGATACGGTGGTCTTCGGTTCCGCCGCAAAGGCCGTAGGCGACTGCATCAGGCCAGACAGGGCCAGCGCCAAGGCGGCCACCACGAGAACTCCGGTCTTGCGGGAATGCGGCAAAGCGGTCATCGGCACGGTTCCGGATAGACTAGGCATCGCAAGTTAGCCATGCAGCCACCTGTCGTCAATAAATACTTCACATGGATGTATGAATAATACAGGTATCTCCCCTCCCCTTATGCTCAAGCGGTTTCAACGCCTATGAATATTGGCCGCGGCGCCACCCAGCAATCCAGCGCCCCCTATAACCGCCGCCTCGTGCTGGATTTCATCCGCCAGCAGGGCGCAGCTTCGCGCAAAGACATCCAGGAAAAGGTCTCACTCAGTCCGCAGACGGTGGCCAACATCACCAATGAGCTGGAGTCGATCGGGCTGATCGTCTCGCGCCGGCAGAAGGACCTCAAAACCCGCGGCCAGCCGCCCATCGCCTTCGAGATCAACCCCGACGCCGGCCAGTCGATCGGCATCAGCCTCGAGCCAGGCCGCGCCTCCGGCGCCCTGGTCAACCTGGTGGGCCAGATCGACGCACGCTGCGAGGTGCAGCTGCAGGGGTGCGATCGTACCCAGCTGCTCGCCGGCCTGATGGAGCTGGTGGCCAACCTGCGCAAACAAGCCAGCGCCCGCCTCTGGGGCATCGGCGTCGCCCTGCCCGGCCCACTCGGCGACACCGAACTGAGCTTCGTCGGCCCCACTGCGCTGGAAGGCTGGAAGGACCTGTCCATCCTTGACCAGCTACAGGAAGCCACCGGCCTGCCACTGTTCCACAGCGTCGACAGCGTTGCCGGCGCGCTGGGCGAGACCCTGTACGGGGTTGCCAAGCACCTGGACAACTTCTTCTACCTGCACCTGAGCATGGGCCTGGGCGGCTCACTGATCGTCGGCCGCAACACCTACCGCGGCGCCGACGGCAACGCCACCGAGATCGGCCACGTGCCGGTCGTCCCCGGCGGCACGCCCTGCTATTGCGGCAACCAGGGCTGCCTGGAACGCTACTTGTCACTGCATTCGCTTGCCGAAGCACTGGGCATGGACGACGGCCAGATCCGCACCCCGAACCTGCTCGACCGCTTGGACGACCCCAACGATCTTCCCTTGCAGCACTGGTGCCAGCAGGCTGCCCAGCGCCTGCGCGATGCCATCTGCATGATCGAGAACATGCTCGACCCGCAGACCATCGTCATCGGCGGCTCCGCCCCGCAGAAGCTGGTGCAGCGCCTGGTCAACCTGGCCCAGCCACTGCACCGCTCGGTACGCGGCCGGCCCGCGCCGGAATTGCCGCGGGTAATGATCTCCAAGCACGAAGAAGACTGCTCATTGCTGGGCGCGGCGGTCCTGCCCATCCATGGACTGCTTTCGCCGCGACTTGAAGGCGTGCAGAAGGACGATCAAGTCGAAGTACAGGCAGCCGAACTCCTCGGCCATCGCCTGGCCAATGGAGGGCGTCGGATTTAATTAAACTTCCACTGGATATTTTTATTGACAGTGCCGATTCGGGGTGCCTATAGTCGCCCCATGACGCAAAATCAGCCCCAGTTCAGCATCATTGGCGATGTCAGCGTGGACCTGGTCCTGGGCACGTTGAATCATTGGCCCCGGATCGGCACCGAACAGCTGCTGCCGCGCAGTGAACTGCGCGCCGGTGGCTCGGCAGCCAACTCCGCCTTGGCCGCGCGCCACCTCGGCCTCAGCCCTCGCCTGATCGGCGCCATCGGCGACGATGACCTCGCCCAATGGCTGCTGCTGCAACTGGCTGGCATCCGCGTCGAACTGCAGACCTGCGCCAGCGACACCACCATGTCGGTCGGCTTGCTGCATGCCGATGGCGAACGCACCTTCTTCACCAGTTGCGGGCATCTGCAGCATCTGGGCCCGGCGTTCGTGACGGAACACCTGCCGCCGGCTGCACCCGGCAGCATCGCCCTGTTTACCGCCCCGTTCCTCCTGCCCGGCCTGCGTGACCACTACGCCCTGCTGCTGGCCCAGGCATCTGCCAAGGGCTACCAGGTTGCGATGGATACCGGTTGGCCGCCGGAGGGCTGGACACCGCAGGTGCTGCAGGAAGTCGAAAGCTGGCTGGCCCATTGCGACCACCTGCTGCTCAACGAGCTGGAGCTGATGAGCATCGCCGGCAACCACGATCTGCAGCACGCCGTGCAGCACGTCGCCCGCATGCTCAAGCCCGGTGCCCAGCTGATCGTAAAGCTGGGCGCTGCCGGAGCACTGGGCCATGCCGATGGCCAAACCACCCGTTACGCCGCCGAGCTGACCCCGGACATCTTCGACACCGTGGGGGCGGGCGACAGCTTCAATACCGGCTACCTCGCCGCCTGTTTGAACCGCGCCAACCTGCACGACGCGCTGGCGGCTGGCTGCCGCACTGCTGCTGCAATCCTGCCGCGTTTTCCCCGCAAGAGTATCGCCGCCGGCGAGCTCTCCCATTGCCTGCAGTCGTATCCCTGACCCCGGAGCCACGACCATGAAGCACCGGCCAGTGATCATCAGTTACATCCTCCTGATCTGGTTCGCGATTTCCTTCATTACCAATTTGATCGGGCCGCTGATGCCGATCGCCATCCAGGACTTCAAGCTGAGCCTGACGATGGCCGGCTTCATGCCGTTCTCTTTCTTCCTCGCCTACGGCTTGATCTCGATCCCCGGCGGCATGCTGATCGAAGTGCGCGGCACCCGCTTCACCCTGTTCGCCGCTTTCGCCCTGAACTTCATCGGTGCCCTGGCCATCGCACTGATGCCGGGCTATGTCTCGGTGGTCGCCGGCCTGTTCGTGATCGGCCTTGGCATGGCGTTGTTGCAGGTGGTGATCAACCCGCTGATGCGCACCGCCGCAGGTGAACAACATTTCGCTTTCTTCTCGGTGATGGCGCAGCTGGTATTCGGCCTGGCCTCGTTCCTTAGCCCGCTGGCGTTCCGCCTGTACATGCAGCAACCGGGTGTTGAAGGCCAACCACTGGCCTGGCTGAACTTCTATTGGTACTTCAGTGCCGCCTTCGTGCTGCTGGCCATGCTCAACTACAGGCTGCCGTTACCGGCAGTGGAACTGCAGGACGACGAGCGCGCCGGCAGCCGCGAGGCCTATCGCAGCCTGCTGCGACGCCGCGATGTGCGTCTGTTCTTCCTCGCCATCGTTGCCTATGTCGGCACCGAACAGTCCATCGCCAACTGGATGTCGCAGTTCCTGCACAGCTACCATGGCATGTCGGCCACCGAACAGGGAGCCATCGCGGTCAGCCGCTTCTGGGGCTTGATGTCGTTGGGCTGCCTGACTGGCCTGGGCTTGTTGAAACTGCTGGATTCAAAAGTGGTGCTGGCGATCTTCTCGACGCTGGCCATCGCCTGCTTTGCGCTCGCCCTTTTCGGCCCTGCAGCCATCTCTCTGTTGGCCTTTCCGGCTGCGGGCTTTTTCTTGTCGGTGATGTTCTCGGTGATCTTCTCGCTGGGATTGAACTCGGTCATCCAACACCACGGCGCATTCTCCGGAATTCTGTGCAGCGGCATTCTCGGTGGCGCCATCGTGCCGCTGTTGATTGGCATCGTTGCCGACCACGTTGGCCTGCGCGCGGGCATGTGCCTGGTCTTCATTCCCCTGTTTTACATCCTCAGCGTCAGTGCTTGGGCCAGGCCGTTGGTACGCAACCAAACCCTGTACTCGCAGAAGAAATCCCCCGCCTCGTCCTGAGCAGGGAACCGCACCAGCCATCGCGCGGGCCTGCCGGCCCAAGTCGCCGTACAACCAGGAGCCAACGATGAAGAAGCATCCCAGCGCTGTTCGACCGACCGGCATCGCTGCCGCGGTGGCAGCCGTATTGATCAGCTGTGCAACTGCGCCGGTACTGGCCCAGTCCAGCACCGCCGATGAAGAAAACAAAGCCAAAACCAGCGACGCCCAGACCACACTGCAGACCGTGCGGGTCTCGGCCACACGCGTCGAATCGGACCTGCTGAAAACGCCGGTGACCGTTACCGCCGTCACCCAGGAAGCACTGACCCGCGAAGGCATCCGCGACGTACGCGGCCTGTCCGGCAGCATGCCCAACCTGCAGATCGCCAATGGTCCGGATTCCGGCGTGCAGGTGAGCATCCGCGGCATCGGCGCCAACAACTTCACCGAGATCGGCGACCCCGCCGTGGGCCTGCATGTGGCCGGCCTGTACTCGCCACGCCCGCAGGGTGCGCTGGCGCTGATGTTCGACGTGGACCAGGTCGAAGTGCTGCGTGGCCCACAAGGCACCTTGTTCGGCCGCAACTCCACCGGCGGCAGCATCAACATCATTCCGGCCAAGCCGCGCTTCGATTCCACCTTCGGCAGCACCGAGCTGGAACTGGGCAGCTACAACCTGCGCCAATTCAACCTGATCCAGAACTTCGCGGTCAGCGAGCGCTTCGCCCTGCGCGTGGCTGCAACCAAAGTCCAGCGCGATGGCTGGATCGACCAGCAGCAGGATTTCACCGATGTGAACATTCCCGAGCGCGGTTTCATCGCCGATGGCATCCCCGATGTGGACCAGCGTCGCAACCGTAAGGTCGATCGCAAAGACTATTACTACAACCGCGACGAATGGGCTGCGCGCATCGCTGCACGCTTCGCCATCACCGACGATGTGGAGTGGCTGCTGTCTTACGAGAAGTTCCAGAACTCTGGTGCCGGCCAGGTGGGCATGAAGGACTGCGATGCCGCCGCCGGTACCCGTTTCGCCTGCCAGGGCGGCAAATGGGACGTGAAAATCAACGTGCCGGGCAAAACCGACATGTCGATCGACACCGTGCGCTCCAATCTCAATTGGTTCCTCAGCGATAGCAACAGCATCGAGTACAGTGTGGCCTTCGCCAGCCAGAAGCGCTCGCAGATTTCCGATGACGACGGCGGCTACCACGAGATTCCGTCGCAGGTCACCGCCACCTTGCCAGTGACCGCGGACGGCGACTGGGGTGTGTGGCCAGTACGCGACAATACCTCCATCACCTTGGATTCCAAGTACAAGTCGTTCGTGCACGAACTGCAGTTCAAGCATCAGGGTGAACGCTTGAACCTGGTCTCCGGCCTGTTCTGGATGCGCGAGAAGAACGCCATCAACTACGCACAGGAAATGCTGGTCAACGCGCCCTTCGGTTTCCCGATCAGTCAGTTCTATCACCAGCCCAACCGCCAGATCGACGCCAAGGCAATCTTCTCGCAGGCCGATTGGCACTTCGCCCCCACCTGGACCGCGACGCTGGGCGCACGTTACAGCCGTGACTCCAAGACCGACCGTGGTGGCCAGGTGTACGGCGGCTGGGATGCCACATCAACCGCCTACTACAACGGCAAGTACGATCCGGGCACACCGGGCACGCCCGGCTTCCGTCCTCACAACGGCCGCGATCTGACCGAGCAGATGGGGCCATACGGCGGCATCGATGCGTACAAGCTGTGGGGTCCGCCTGCACAGAACGACCACTCCGACTCCTGGAACAAGTTCACCTACCGCCTCGGTCTGACCAAGGACCTCTCCGACGACGAGATCCTGTTCACCTCGCTGTCCACTGGCTACAAGGCCGGCGGCTTCGGCGACAAGGACGATATCTGCGGCGGCAAGGACTGCCTCGAAGGCCCTGCCGGTCCGCAGTATTCCTTCTTCCCGTACAAGCCGGAGACCATCACCAACCTGGAGATCGGCTACAAGGGGCTGCTGTTGGACAAGCGCCTGAGCCTGTCGGTCACCGCCTTCTACAGCCGCTACAAGGACATGCAGGTCACCGGTGACTTCTACGCTGCCAAGGTCCACGTCAACGAACCCTGCCCCGATTGGGACCCGACCTGCGACGTGATCAAGAAGTGGCAGACGGTGAACGTCGGCACGGTCGACATCCCCGGCCTGGAAGTGGAAGTGGACTACCTGCCCACTCCCAACACCCGCATCGGCGGCTTCTTCTCGTACATCAACAGCAAGATCAAGGACTACCCGACCTTCAGCGACGAGTGGAACTGCGGCGTGCGCGAGGAGTTTGGCGCGGTGCCCTGCCCGGAACCCTACACCGGCCCGGACCCGACCTTGGCCGGCCGCCAGATCTACGACATCACTGGCAACCACCTGCCGATGACGCCGAAGTTCACCGCTGGCGTCAACGTCTCCCATACCTTCAAGTTCGGCAATGGCTATGAGCTGGTGCCATGGTTCAACCTCAAGTGGCAGGACAAGATGTACTTCACCTTGCGCAACATCGACAACCCGCACATCTCCGACGGCCAGAAGGCGTACGCAACTGTTGATGCGAGCTTGAGCCTGCAGTCGCCCTCGTTCTGGCGTGCCGAGCTGTACATACTCAACGCCACCGACAAGATGACCAAGAACTGGGCAGACGATGCCGGCGGTTTCATCCGCGCCTACTGGAACGACCCGCGTACCGTGGGCCTGCGCGTTCGCTTCGATTACTGAGGCCTGCGCGACTCCCTGCCAATCCTCTCTTCAAGCCAGGGGATTGGGAAAGCGCTCGGATTTGGTTGGGCGGGAACATGCACATCCAAACGCCTGCCAATCCAGTGCCGCAAACCACCCGCAAGGGTGGTTTTGCTTTTTCACCCGCCGGCAAGCGGAACCAGATGATCGCATAGGTCAAGCGCAGCTCGCGTAAGCGCTGCGCGGACTCCTCACTCGCGCTTCGCCCACCCAAGATCCGGCTCCGGATGGTAGTGCACGCCCATCGCATCGAGCTGCGGACGCAGCGCGCCCATGCGTTGCACGAAGCCCGCATAGCTACGTTGTCCCGCCGGACTCCAGGCAAGCTCAGCCACTGCCGCCAAACGCGGCCACAGGCGAGCATCCGCCGCCGCATCCGTATGCACGAATTCCGTCCACAACGCTGCCTCGATACCGACCGCCGTCTTGAACGGCGCCGGGTCGAAACTATAGGTGCGCTTCAGCGGCACACCCTCCGCGCGGCACCAATCTGCACCGGGCTGGCCGGCGTAGTTGCCATGGTCGATGTAGACATACGAGCAAGGCGAAAGAATCAGTGGGTGCCCCTTGGCGACCGCAGCATCGATGGCATAGCCGTCATTCCACAGCTGTAGCAAGGCAGTGGGCTTCATCTCTGCAACCGAGCCTTCTTCCCAGATAACAGGAGTGCGCCCCATCTCATCCACCATCGCAGCAGTACGCCCGACAAAATCGGCGTAGAGCGGATGCTTTATCTCGTCACCACCGATGTGGATTTCCTTGGAAGGAAAGATCGCCACCACCTCTTCCAACACATTGCGGACGAAGGGATAGACAACCTCAGGCTTCTCCAGGCAGAACACGCTGAAACCCACCTCCACGCCCGCGTACGTGGACAGGTTTTTGGTATCGGCGCAGGCCAGCTCGTTGTACGAAGCCAGTGCAGCCTGCACATGCCCAGGCATATCAATCTCCGGCACGATGGTGACGCCGCGCGCCTGCGCATAAGCCACCAGGTGCTTCAGCTGCTCCTGCGTGTAGTAACCGGCGCGTCCACCTTCCACCGCGCTGCCGCCGCCGATCTCCACCAGCTTCGGGTAGCGCTTGATCTCGATACGCCAGCCCTGATCGTCAGTCAGGTGCAGGTGCAAGCGGTTCAATTTGAACAGCGCCATGCGGTCGATGTGCTTTTCCAGGTACTCAACCGGCAGGAAGCTCCTGGCCACATCCAATGAGATACCGCGCCAGCGATAGGTCGGCACATCGTTGATCACCACATGCGACAGCCGATAGTCCGCCTGGGCGACCGCCGGCAACAACTGGCGCAGGGTCTGCACCCCGTACAGCAGACCGGTATCGGTCCGTGCACTCAGGCGGATGGCGTCGTCCACTACCAGCCGGTAGCCCTCATCGCCCAATGCAGGGTCATCGACCAGTTGCAGACGGATGGAGGCTGCCGCCGCATCATCGATACCGATGCCTAACGTTGCCAGCAGCTCCTGCACCGCACGGCCCGCATTGGCTGCAGCCGCGTCGTCCTTCAGCGACACCGCGCCGGAAATCCTCAGCTCGCCGGAACCAACTTCCATGGATTGCGGAATGGGCACGACATGCGTCAACGGCGCCTTCGTTTCAACCACCGCAGCAGGACGCTGATCGCATCCGGTACCGACAACGGCAACCAGGCAGAGCAACAGGAATTCAAGCTTGAAGGGTAGCTTCATAGCGACAGGCAATCGGCAGGGACATCCCTGCATCATGCACAGTTCTAGCCGCTGCGGCCATTGGCAGCAACCAGCAGCTGCCAGGCGGATCAACGCCCCGATCAAGGCAGACCCACGCCCAGCATCCTCAACCTCAGAACCACGGTTCGTGCTGGGAACACGAGCGGCGACCCGATGGAGGGGATCGGGCCGCCGCCCGAGGAGCGATGGGCTACCCAGCAACATCACTCCGAACTCAACAGTGCCTATCCGGCGGTGAAGCCCACGTCGAGCTCGCATTTCAGTCCGGCGACAGCGCGCCTCAGTCCTTCGACTTGCGCCGGTAGTCCAACGGCGGTGCATCCCGCTGCAGCAGCGGCACATAGCGGAAGCCTGCGCCGCGGCGCTCGTCGAACTCCTGCTTGGCCTTGGCTACAAATTCCGGCGACTGCAGCAGCTGTACGCCGGCCAAGGCCAGTACCTTGGCTGCGTTCAACGCGCCTTTGGCGCCGATCGACATGCCCGAAGCCGCTACTGCCTGCCAGCTGTGCGCCGGGGTTCCGGGCACCCAGGTGGCTGTGCTGATGCCAACCGTGGGGACGTTCCAGCTGACGTCACCAACGTCGGAGGATGCGCTGCCCGCCAGATCCGCGCGGTACGGTTGCAGCTGCGTAGCCTCCTGCAGGTCCGGACGCTTTTCCAGACTCTCCTGCAGCTTCTTCGCAAACGTCTGCTCGGCCGCGTCGTACTGCACGCCGCCAACCTGCTGCAACGCAGCCTGCATCACCTGCCCCAGCGTGTCGTTAGGCAACAGCGAGTACACACCACCGGTAGGCTCGAATTCGACCTTGGTGCCGGTGCCCATGGCCGCGCCCTCGGCCGCCTTCTGCAGGCGCTCGATAACATCGCGCACCACCGCGGGGTCGGTGTGACGCACGTAGTAGTAGGCTTCGGCTGCATCAGGCACCACGTTGGGTGCGGCGCCACCGTTGCTGATCACGTAGTGGATGCGGGTCCCGTCGGGCACGTGCTCGCGCATCAGGTTGGCCATGTAATTGAAGGCTTCCACACCATCGAGCGCGGAACGGCCGCGCTCGGGGGCGATGGCCGCATGCGCCGCGCGACCGTGGAAACGAAACTTGCCGCTGATGTTGGCCAGGCTGGTGCCTTGTGCAGCGGAGTTCTCGTCGGACGGATGCCAATGCAGCACCACGTCTACGTCGTCGAACAGACCGGCCTTTGCCATGTAAACCTTCCCGGAGCCGCCCTCTTCCGCGGGTGTTCCGTACAGGCGCACCTCGCCCGCCGTGCCGGTCTGCTGCATCCATTGCGCCAGGGCGCGGGCTGCACCCACCGATGCCGCACCAAACAGATTGTGTCCGCAGGCCTGACCGGCATCCTGACCGGCGATGAGGCTGCGCACCGGCTCGGCTGCGTAAGCCATGCCGGGCAGCGCATCCATTTCCGCCAGCAGCGCAATCACTGGACCTTTGTTACCACTACGGAAGCTTGCGACGAAGGCGGTCGGCATGCCAGCGACATTGGCCTGGATGCGGAAGCCCGCTTGCTGCAGCTCCTGCTGCAGCAAGGCCGACGATGCGTGCTCCAGATAACCCAGCTCGGGTTGCTGCCACAGTTGCTTGCCGACCTCGGCCTGGCGCTGCGCATAGGAATCCACGCTACTGATCACATCTGCGGCAAGCGTGGCTCCTGCCAGCGGCAACAGTGCGGCCAACAAAGTGGCGCGCAAATAACGATTCTTCATCCGGCCGCTCTCGTACATCAATAGAAACTGACGTTGTCGATCTCAAACCACAGCTTGCTACCCGGTTCACCGCTGCCGGAGAACACCAGTTGCTGCAGGTCATCGCCCTTCCACACCGCCGCTGGCGCCTTGGCGCGGTACGGCGGCTGGCCTTGCAATGCAGTGAACGGGATCTCCACCGTCTGCCATTGCGCCCCGGCCTGCAACGGTGCAATGAAGCGGCGATTGCCCAGCGCTCGCACCTCCAGTCGCAGTTCTGGTGCGCTGCCGCGCAGCTCCAGCCGAATACCGTGATAGGCGCGCACATCCACCGGCGCTACCGAACCGCGGCTCAACGGCAGGATCGCTGCGGCGAACGCAGAGTCCTTGCTGGACAGCTTGGCTTGGGTCGCAAGTGCGTTGCCGCCGGTCTCGCGCGCGACCACTTCGGTGACCTGCGCGGTACGGTCGTTGCCGCCGTCGGCTTCGTCAACGCGTAGCGTGTCCAGAGCGGTACGGCCATCGGCGCGTTCGAAGTCATCGACCAACGCCTGTACCGGTTGCGCAGGCAAGGCCAGCGCCTTGTTGCCTGCAGGCAGCACCGCCCCCTTGCCCTGCACCTGCCGGCCAGCAACATAGACCTGCTGGGTGTTGCGGACGTCGCCAATGCTCTCCCACGGGCGACCGCGCACCAGCAATAGATCCGCGCGCTTGCCAATCTCGATGCTGCCGCGATCAGTCACGCCCAGCGCTTTGGCGCTGGCCGAAGTTCCTGCCAGCAATGCCTCGCTCGGCGTCAAGCCGGCCTGCACCAGCAGCTCAAGCTCGCGCAGGGTTGAGGTGCCATGCGGCGTACCGGTCATGCCAGCATCGGTACCGACCACCACCGGAATGCCGGCATCGTGCAGCGTTTTGACGTTGCGCAACGCGTTGGCGAAGTTCTGCTCGCGCTGGGCCAACACATCGGGCTTGCCATTGTTGCGGCCACTGCCATCCACACGCTCGGGCAGATACACCGCCAGCGATGGTGCGTAGGCGGTGCCGTGCTCGCGCATCAACGCGATCAACTCGGCATCAACCGCACCGTCCTGCACGCTGTGCGCGATGACGTCCACGCCGGCCCGCGCCGCGGCCTTGCCGCGCTTGACCATCACCGTATGGGTGAAGACCTTGAGGCCGTTCTTGTGGGCTTCGTCGACCAGCGCGGTGAGGGTTTCCTCGTCCATGCTGCTGTTGTCGGCTGCATTGGAATAGCGCCAGCCGTCCGTGAAGGCCTTGATGAAGTCCGGTTTGTAGGCGGCTACCGCGCGCACGCCAGCACGCGCGGCCTCGGGAGAGTTCACCCAGCGCGTGGTGTTCTCGTCACCCCAGTCCGCGCCGTGACCCAGCGGCGTACTCATGCGCGCGGCGAACTTGACGTCGGGTGCGGCAATCGAGGCCAGCCATGCGCGGCGTGGCGCGTAGGCCTCCGGCGGCTCGTGGAAATCGCTGACCGTGGTGACGCCGGCCGCCATGTAGAGGTTCGCTACCTGCGGCAATTCCGAAGGCGTGGCGTTCGGCGTCCAGTGCGTGTGCAGATCGAACAGACCCGGCAGCAACGCCTGGCCACGCGCATTGACCAGGCGTACGCCCTTGGGGGCCGCCAGCTCGGCACCGATGGCGGCGATATGGCCGTCCTCGACCAGCACACTGGCTGCATAAGGTGCGCGACCGGTGCCATCGAACACCATGGCGTCACGGATCAACAAGGCCTTGTCGCCGGCAGTAGCGGCAACGCTGGCCTGCCCAGCCCCCAGTAATGCAGCGGTGAGCGCTGCCAAGGCGAAACCACGCTTGCTGTTGTAGTGCATGTCTTTATCCGGATTCATTGCATGGACCGCGCCGTATGCGGCGCAGCATCTGGGGAGCTCAGCCGCACCCCGTCTCCGCGCTGCTGCACCACCAGGCCCAGGCTCAGCGCAACGCTGTTGGCAAAGCCGCGCGGGTCACTGGCCGAATACAAGCCAACGATGCGACGACTGCCAACCAGCGGGTCGTCGATGACGATGCGGGTATCGCTGTAACGCAGGAACTGCGCCGCTGCAACCGACAAGGTATCGCCGTTGAACGACAACATGCCCTCGCGCCAAGCCAGTTGTTGATTCACATCATCCGTCGGCACTGCCTCGATGCGAATGCCATGGCTGCGATTGGCCAGCGCGCGGTAGTTGGCAACCAGCCGTGTTGGCGCGACTGCGCCCTTGGTATCGGTCACATCGACGATACCTTCGCGCACCAGCACTTCCACCCCGCCACTGCGACGTTCGGTAAGGCTGACCGCAAAGCTGGTGCCGACCGCCGTCACATCGGTCTCTTCGGCGCGCACCACGAACGGGCGCTGCGGGTTCTTGGCCACATCAAACAAGGCCTCGCCCTGCAACAACTGGATATCGCGGCGGGTAGCGCTGAACTGCACGCGCACCTGCGAATCGGAGTCCAGCGTAATCGCCGAGCCGTCCTGCAGCGGCACGCGCAGGATCTCACCCTTGCGGGTGGCGAAGTACTCGCCTCCATCGTCCTGGCGTTGCACGCCGATGGCGAGCACGCCAACCACGGCGGCCAGGCCAACTGCCCAGCGCAGTACGCGCCGCGCCCGTTGTGGCGCGCGGGCGGTAAAGGCGCGATCCATTTCGCCAGCCGACAACGCCTGGGCGCGGTCGGTGCGTGCCAGCACCGCGTGGGCGCGGGCATAAGCGCCGAAGTGGCGCGTATCGGCTTCCAGCCAAGCATCACGTTGCGCACGTTCCTCCACCGTTAATTGCGCGCGGTCCTCGCGCGCCACCCAACTGGCGGCTACATCATCAATACTCGCATCAGCGCCGACGCGCATGCCTTGCTCCTTCCGCGGCGAACCGCTCACTACTCTTCTGCAATACGTCGTCATCACGCTTCATCGAATCCATCAATACCCGGATTCCCTTGCAGATGTGTTTCTCCACGGTGTTCTCGCTGATCTGCATGCGCTCGGCTATCTCGCGCTGCGAGTAGCCTTCCACACGCCGCAGCACGAACGCCTGCCGACACTTGTCCGGCAGGCTCTCGATCAAGGCGCCTATGCGCGCCAGTTCCTGTCTTGATGAGGCCATCCTTTCCGGGCTTACTTCGTCGCCAACGATGGCCACGCGGTCGATTTCGGCCACCGCCTCGATCGACACCACCTGCGCACGCCGCAACTGCTGCAGCACCACCGAGTGAGCGACCGAGTAGACATAGGCCTTGGGCTGCAGGATGTGCGATACGTCCGCCATCCCGGCGAGGATCGCGTAAGTCTCCTGGATCACGTCATCCACGTCCTGGCGCAGCGACAGGCGTCGCCGCAGCCAGTCCCGCAATGCGGGCTCGCAAGGCAATATGTGCTCGGCCAACCAGCCGGCACGCTCCCGCGCAAGCGCCGCGTTCATCGCAGCACCTGCCCGGCTCCCGCCGCGTGGCGGAATGGAACGTTTCTATGCATTAGAACGCCTTGCTTACGTTGACGTACCAGTAACGCGGATTGGCCTGGTAGACACCCGACGGGTAACCGAACACGTCGTCGGAGATCGGCGGGCGCTTGTTGGCGATGTTGTTGGCACCGAATTTGACTGCCACGTTGTTGAGCCAACCTTCGCGCGCAAAATCGTATTTGACGAAGGCATTGGCCAGCGTCTGCGACTTCACCGTCCACGGCGTGCCATCGGCCAAGGTCAAGCCGTTCTCAACGTAGGAACTGGCGTAACGCGCGCTCGCACCGACCGACAGCTGCTGGTAACGCCAGGTCAGCGTGCCGGACCATTTCCATTCCGGGTTGCCGCCATTGCCAATCAGATCGCCGCCGCCGGTGATACGGATCGACGGATCAACCAGCCCAGCGGATTTGGCGTCTTCCAATGCCTGCAATGCCGGCGAGCGCTGGCGGTAGAACTCGATCAAATGGGTACCGGTAACCGAGACGTCAAAGCGGCCGATCGCGGTTTCCGGCGAGTTCCAGCTGAAATTGTAATCCACGCCGCGCAGTGTCTGCGGTTCCAGGTTGACGTATTGATCGGTGACGTAAAGCACCTTGCCCGCCGCGTCCAGGCCAGTACCGGCAAAGCGCGCGATATCGTCGGCCGTGGCATCTGCACGGACCACGGCGGCGTTGCTGCCACCCTGCTGGCGCAGCATGTAATCCAGGATCAAAGCATTGCCTTCGCCGAACAGGCCGATGATGCCTTCCTGCTCGTACTTGTAGTAATCGACGGCGAAGGTGAAGCGGCCGTAGTTCTCCGGGATGAAGCGCGGCTGGAACACCAGGCCGGCGCTGGTATTGGTCGAGGTTTCCGGCTTCAGGTCCGGGTTGCCCGAGCGGCGTGCGGTGGTGGAATAGCTATAGCCGCCGCAGTTGGCGAACGCCGGCTGGGTACCGCTGCGCTTGTCCGCTTCGCACTGGATGTAATCAGTGCGGGTATTTGAACGGCTCACTACCGTGGCGTTGATCTGTTCCAGGTTGGGCGCACGGAAGCCCTTGGCCCAGGACGAACGCAGGGTGAGCCCGTCAAATATCTGCCAACCCAATGCAAGCTTGGGCTTGGCGACGTTGCCGAAGTCGTTGTAGCGCTCTGCGCGGCCGGCCAGCTGCAGGTCCAGCGAACGCACCAGCGGGATGTCCATTTCCGGCGACACCAGCGGCACCGAGAACTCGGCGAACAAGCCAGCCACGGTACGCGAACCGTAGGTATCCGGGGTTGGGCTGACGCCGTACATGTCGCTGGGGTATGCAACGCCGGTGATCGCATCGGTGAAGGTCACCGAGCCATCAACACGGGCATCGCGGTCATCGCGCTGGGTTTCGTGGCGCACTTCGACACCGGCGGCCATGCCGACATCGCCGGCCCAGGTCTTGAACAGGTCTGCACGCGAGGCCTTGAAGTCCCACAGGAACAGCTCGGTCTTGCTCTGGCGCTGCGCCTTGTAGAAGAACTGGTCCAGCTTGTCCCAGTCATTGCAGCCGCCACAGAACGGGTTGTAAGCCGATGCGGTGGGATTGGCCAAGGCCTGCTGGAACAGCGACATGCTCACTGCATCCTGGGTGTCCTTGACCTTGGCCGCCGAGTACAGCGCCGCGCTTTCCCAGTCGAAACCGTAGTGGAAGCCACGCAGGCCTGCCAAGGCGCGCACCTGGGTGTTGTTGACCTCGATGCGGGTCGGCCGCTCGAATCGATAGCTGGTAATGGTCACCGGCACGCCGTTGGCGCCGATGTTCAATCCCTGCAGACGATTCGGATTGAGCGTGCCGTCGGGCAGATACATCGCACCAAACGGGTTCCAGTAGTTACTGGCAGCTACCGTCATCGGCAAGGCGGTAATGGTGTTGACGCCGTTCTGCAGGCTATAGGCACGCGAGTTGTAGACGCCTGCCTCGCTGAAGAACGACAGGCCGTTGTCGAAATCATGCTTGCCGGTGACGAACAGGTTTAGACGACGCACGTCCGGGCTTATCGACAATGGGTACTGCCCCTGCTGGTTGTCGCGCAGATTGGCATCGGCACCGGAGGTTGCCTTGCTGCCGGACTGCACGCACAGGCCATCGGCAATGGTCGCCGCACAGCCGCTGTTGCTGGTCGGCTGCACATGGAAGGCACCGGCAGTGGTGGTCAACCAGGTGCCGTTCTTCGACACCCGCGGGCCAACCACGGTGAAGTTGCCCCACGGGCTGTTGGTGTTGCGGTTGTCGGTGCCGGCCAGGCCTTCAAACGGCGTGCCGAGGAAGTCGGCCGCACGGTTGCCGTTCTTGGTCCAGTCCTGGTCCAGCGAGTTCAAACCGGTAGTGTTGTAGTAGTTGAACGCAATGGTGATGTTGGAGCGCAGGTCTTCGGAGTTCTTGCCCCACATGCCGTTCACACCGATATCGCGCAGATCGGTGCCTTCACCGAAACCCCGCTGCACGCTGATGGTGCCGCCGTCCATATCGTCACGCAGCACGTTGTTGACCACGCCGGCCACCGCGTCGGTGCCGTAGATGGCGGCCGCGCCATCCAGCAGCACTTCCACCCGGCGCAGGTTGGCTACCGGCACGGCATTGGCGTTGTAGGTCAACACCGGCACCAGATTGCCGTCGGCCTGGCTGGTGGGATGCACCACGGTGCGACGGCCGTTGATCAGCAGCAAGGTGTTGCCCACACCAAGACCGCGCAGGTTGACCGAGGCGATATCGCCACGGGCGTAATTGGAGCTGTTGCCGCCATTGGTGCCGCTGAACGAGACATCGCCCATCTGCGGAATGGAACGGTACAACTCGTCGCCGGAAACAGCGCCGGTGGCTTCGATCTGCTCGGCCTGCAAGGTTGCTACCGGCAGGATCGCAGCGGTCTTGGCGCCCTTGATCTGGCTGCCGACCACGGTGATCTGGTCCAGCGTACTGACGCTCGGACTGGCTGCCGGCGGCGCTGGTTGAGCGACCTCCGGCTGCACTGCCTGCCCTGCTGCCAGCCCGCCCAGGCCAGACAGCGAGGCCAGCATTGGTGCCGCCGCACGCAGCGTAATGGTGCGGCCGTCATCCGAGGCCACGCTCAGACCAGTACCAGCGAGCAAACGGGCCAGCGCCTGGCGCGGCTCCATCTGCCCCTTCAATTCGGACACTTCAATCCGCTGGGCCCCGCCTGAATGCGCCGGGGCGATGATCTGCACGCCTGCTTGGCGGGCAAATTCGGGCAATACGTCCTCGATGCTGCCTGCTTGCAGATCGAACTGCGGTGGCGCGGCCAGCGCCGGAACGGAAGCGCACAGCGCCACAACTGCCAGACCGCCGCGGATAGCGCTTGCAAGCGGCAACAACTTGAATGAACGCATTGATAAATCCCCAGAAAATGACGCGAATGACGGCAACCTCTGCCCCCTGCATGACTCGATGCATGACCGCGCCGGTTCCGCCATCCCATCGTCATAGTCGCTGATCTGGCCGACCTGTACCCAGCAGGCCGCCATACGCCGTAGTATTCTTGGGAGATAGCTCAGGACCCGAGGACCACGCCCCATGCGTTTTCGCCCCCAGTACGCCTTGATGGCCGTACTAGCACTTGTACTTACCGCCTGCGGCAATGGCCCGGTCAAGCGTGTTTCCGAACCGGCGGCCAGCATCCAGCAATTGAGCGTCGGCAATGACGGCAACTGGGAAGTTGAATTGCGCCTGCGCAATTACAGCTCCATGCCGATGCGCTTTGACAGCGTTGCATTGGCGGTAAAGGTCGGCGACGAAGCCGCCGGTACGCTCAGCGCCAGCCCGGCCCTGTCGATCGGCCCGGAATCGGCCGACGTCATCAAGGTACGTCTGCAGCCCTCGTCCTCGGCACGCATCGTCGTGGCCGATGCACTGGCTGGCGGTCGCTCGCTGTTCTACGAACTGGAAGGCAGTGTCAGCGCCACTCCGGAAGAAAAGAAGCAACGCAGTTTCGACATCAAATCGCGCAACAGCCTCAACCAGGCCCCCGGCCTGCCCGGCGTGCTGCGCTGATCCCCTACCCGTTCCCGCATCGTTCGAGAGCCGTCTGATGAGCAACTACAAAGCCCCTGTTACCGATCTTCGCTTCGCCCTGCACGACGTATTGAAGGCCGAGTCCCTGTTTGCATCGATGGGTTTCGAAGATGCCAGCGCCGACGTCATCGACGCGGTTCTGGAAGAAGCCGGCCGTTTCAGCACCAGCGTGCTGGCCCCGCTCAATGCGATCGGCGACCAGACCGGCTGCAAGCTCGACAAGGCCACCAATGAAGTAACCACCGCACCGGGCTTCAAGGAAGCCTATGCGCAGTTCGTCGAAGGCGGCTGGACCGGCCTGACCGCATCGCCGGACTTCGGTGGCCAGGGCATGCCGGAGACCATGGGCATGGCATTGAGCGAAATGGTGTCCTCGGCCAACCTGGCCTGGAGCCTGTTCCCGATGCTGTCGCACGGTGCGGTTGAAGCGCTCAAGCATTACGGCGAAGACTGGCAGAAGGAAGCCTTCCTCAAGCCGCTGGTGGCCGGCAACTGGACCGGCACCATGTGCCTGACCGAACCGCACGCCGGCACCGACCTAGGCCTGCTCAAGACCCGCGCCGAACCGAACGCCGACGGCAGCTATTCGATCACCGGCACCAAAATCTTCATCACCGCTGGCGAGCACGACCTCAGCGACAACATTGTGCACCTGGTGCTGGCCAAGCTGCCTGACGCGCCGGCCGGCCCGAAGGGCATCTCGCTGTTCGTCACCCCGAAGTACAAGGTCGACCGCGACGGCAAGCAGGGCGAGCGCAACGAACTGCATTGCGGCGCGCTGGAGCACAAGATGGGCATCCACGGCTCGTCCACCTGCGTGATGAACTTCGACGGTGCCCTGGGCTACCTCGTCGGCCAGCCGCACAAGGGCCTGCAGGCGATGTTCGTGATGATGAACTCCGCGCGCCTCGGCGTTGGCGTGCAGGGTCTGGCGCAGTCCGAACGTGCCTATCAGGGCGCATTGGCTTATGCCCGCGAGCGCCTGCAGTCGCGCGCACCCAAGGGTGCCGTGCAGCCGGACAAGCCGGCCGACCCGATCATCGCCCAGCCCGACGTGCGCCGCATGCTGCTGACCACCAAGGCACTGACCGAAGGTGGCCGTCTGCTCGCCGCACACGCTTACACCCAGCTCGATGCCGCCCACAGCAGCAGCGATGCGCAGGCGCGTGCCGACGCCGACACCCTGGTCAGCTTCCTCACCCCGATCGTCAAGGCCTGCCTGACCGAGTGGAGCATCGAGGCGACCTATAACGGCCAGCAGGTGTTCGGCGGCCACGGCTACATCGCCGAGCACGGCATGGAGCAGTACGCCCGCGATGCCCGCATCACCACGCTGTATGAAGGCACCACCGGCATCCAGGCACTGGACCTGATCGGCCGCAAGACCGCCGCCTCGCAGGGCGCCGGCCTGAAGCTGTTCCTGGCCGAGATCGAGCAGTTCATCGCTGCCAACGCCAGCAACCCGGCCGTGGCCGAGTTCCTGCCGGTGCTGGGCGGCAAGGCGCAGGAATGGGGCAAACTGACCATCGACGTGCTGCAGCGTGCTGCCGCCAACCCGGAAGAGCTGGGCGCAGCCAGCTGGGATTACCTGTTCTACAGCGGCTACATCGCAGTGGCTTATTGGTGGGCACGTTCGGTGGTCGCCGCACAGGCATCCAGCCACACCGAAGCCTTCAAGCAGGCCAAGCTGGAAACCGCGCGTTTTTACTATGCCCGCATCCTGCCGCGCACCCTGAGCCACGCCGCCGGCATCGCCGCCGGTGCCGACTCGCTGATGGCCATGGATTCGGCGCGCTTCGGCGACTAAGCCAACAGCGCAAGCAGAACTAAAGCCCCTCTCCCATTTACGGGAGAGGGGTTGGGGTGAGGGCAGCTCTTGCTTATAGCCCCCTCCCTTGCGCCGAAGGCGGAGGGGAGGGCTGGGGAGGGGTGAGCTTTCAGGCGACTGAAACACACCCAGCTTCGCGGCTCACGCCACTCCTACAAAACCATCGGCAAAACCACCGGCCCACCCGCCTTTACACAAACTGTCACGCATCGTGTATAAGCTGTTAACCCGATGGAGACAGACACTACACCGCGTAGTCTGATCGATACCGGAGCCGGGAATTCCGCTCCGATAGACGGGTTTTCACTTCCACCCTCCCTGCACCGCCTCGGCTCCGTGCGACTGTTGTCGCTGGATGCGCATGGCCGCGTGCTGGACTGGATCAACTGGCAGGACGCTGCCTGCCTGTACGCGCGAGGCGCCGTCGCCTGGACCATGGGTGATCCCTGCCTGCACGTACACGGTGCGATATCACGGCTGACCGGCCTGCGCAGCGGCATGGACCTGCACCCGATCATCGCCTCGCGCGGCCACGCCCGCTCGCGCGCCATCGATCCCACGCCCAATCTCACCAATCCCGCGCTGTTTGCCCGCGACGCCCAGCTCTGCCTGTACTGCGGCCAGCACTTCAACCGCCCGCAGCTGACCCGCGACCACGTCCTGCCGGTCTCCAAGGGAGGCAAGGACACCTGGGAGAACGTGGTCAGCGCCTGCTTCCACTGCAACTCGCGCAAAAGCAACCGCACCCCGGCGCAGGCCAACATGCCGCTGCTGGCTGTGCCGTACCGGCCAAGCTGGATCGAGCACCTGATCCTGTCCAACCGCAACATCCTGGCCGACCAGATGGCCTTCCTGAAGTCGCAGCTGCCGCGCAAAGCCTTGCAGCGCGGGCTCTGAGCCCGGCACCGCAGCCCCGCGTATTCATGCGCAACTGCCAGCCAGACTGAACACGGCCTTCAGCTTGGCGCCAAACCACCTCATCCGGCACTCATTGATGATGTGCTTTGCTTGCCCCACCCTCTCAGGACGGGGAAAATACCGTTTCGAGTGAAACGCGAAGACCATGATCGACTCTGCCAGCTATCCGCGCCTGTCGCGCATCAAGACCCCCGACGACCTGCGTCTGTTCGACGAGAGCGAACTGGGGGCCATCGCCGGCGAGTTGCGCGCCTACCTGATCGAATCAGTGGGTAAGAGCGGCGGTCACTTCGCGGCTGGTCTGGGCGTTATCGAGCTTACCGTCGCCCTGCACTATCTGTATGACACCCCGGTCGACCAGCTGGTATGGGACGTGGGCCACCAGACCTATCCGCACAAGATCCTCACCGGTCGTCGCGACAGCATCCACACCGTCAAGCAGAAGGACGGCGTCGCGCCGTTCCCCAAGCGCGAGGAAAGCGAGTTCGATACCTTCGGCGTCGGCCATTCCTCGACCTCGATCTCCGCTGCACTGGGCATGGCCATCGCGCGCCAGCGCCAGGGCGATGAGCGCAAGGTGATCGCGGTAATCGGCGATGGTGCGATGACGGCCGGCATGGCCTTCGAAGCGCTTGCCCACGCCGGCGGCATGGACGACGAGCCGAACGTGCTGGTCATCCTCAACGACAACAACATGTCCATCTCCGAAGCCGTCGGTGGACTGACCAAAATGCTGGGCCGGGCAACCGCCAGCCGCACCCTCAACGCGCTGCGCGAGAGCGGCAAGAAAATCCTTGGTGACAAGCGCAGCAGCCCGCCCGCGCGCTTCGTGAAGCGCTGGGAAGAACAGTGGAAGGGCATGTTCGTACCGTCCACCGCCTTCGAGCAGATGGGTTTCCATTACACCGGCCCGATCGACGGCCATGATCTGCCGCTGCTGGTGTCGACCCTCAAGCACCTGAAGGATGCCAAGGGCCCGCACCTGCTGCACATCATGACCACCAAGGGCAAAGGCTATGAGCCGGCCGAGGACGACCAGATCGGCTACCACGCCGTCGGCCCGTTCGACCCCAGCAAGGGCCTGCCGGAAAAAGGCGCGCCCAAGAAGCCGACCTATACCGACATCTTCGGCGACTGGCTGTGCGATGCCGCTGCAGCCGACCCAAAGCTGCTGGCGATCACACCGGCCATGCGCGAAGGCTCCGGCCTGGTGCGTTTCAGCAAGGAATACCCGCAGCGTTACTTCGACGTCGCCATCGCCGAGCAGCACGCGGTGACGCTGGCTGCCGGCATGGCCACGCAGGGCTCCAAGCCCGTAGTCGCCATCTATTCAACTTTTCTGCAGCGCGCCTACGACCAGCTGGTACATGACGTCGCCACCCAGGATCTGGACGTGCTGTTCGCCATCGACCGCGCCGGCGTTGTCGGCCCGGACGGCGCCACCCACGCCGGTAACCTCGACCTGAGCTACCTGCGCTGCGTGCCGAACATGGTGGTCATGGCCCCCGGCGACGAAGCCGAATGCCGGCAGATGCTCAGCACCGGCCTGCAGTACAAGGGCCCGGCCGCAGTGCGCTACCCGCGCGGCACCGGCCCCGGCGCTGCAGTCGCCACCGACCTGTCCACGCTGGAAATCGGCAAAGCGCAGCTGCGCGTGCAAGGCAGCCGCATCGCCATCCTCGCCTTCGGCGCGGCCCTGCCGGCGGCAGAACAGGTTGGCCGCGAGCTGGGCCTGAGCGTGGTCAACATGCGTTTCATCAAGCCACTGGACAAGGCGATGCTGCTGGAACTGGCACGCACGCATGACGGCTTCGTCACCGTTGAAGACAACGTGGTTGCCGGCGGTGCCGGCTCGGGCGTTTCCGAACTGCTCAATGCCGAAGCCGTGCTGATGCCGATGCTGCATCTCGGCCTGCCTGACAGCTACCAGCACCACGCCAGCCGCGAAGACCTGCTGGCTGAGGCCGGGATTGATGCGGCAGGCATTCGCGCTGCAATCCTGAAGCGCTGGCCGAAGTTGCAGGACAGCGCCACACCGTTGAGTGCGGCGAGCTGAGCTGAACTCGAACTTGTGAGCCCCCGAAGTCCGATGCCAGACCTCCGGCATCGGATTTTTCTTTGTGGGAGCGGCGTAAGCCGCGAAGCAAAAGCACTATCCGGTATTAGGAAAACTGGTTGCTCGAGCTACATCAGCTTCGCGGCTTACGCCGCTCCCACAAATCAACAACAGCGTAGCCCGCCGCCCCTGCAAGAGCTCTGTGCTCTCACCACAGAACTGCTCCTCAGGGCGACTCAATTTCATACCCGCGCGCCTGCAACGCCGCGAGATAACCATCCGCTTCCAGCAAACGATCCACCGGCAACATCGCAAACGTTTCTTCATTGCGCTGCAGCGCGCCCTCTGCAATCGACAACCAATGCTGCCGCACCCGTGCCTTCAGATCACCGAAGCCGCGATTGCGTACAAAGCCGGACTCGGTCACCGCCTGCATGCAGGCATTGCCTGCATCCTCATAGGGCGAGCGCCGCAATGCCTCGATATCGCCCACCGCCCAGGCATTCGCCCGCTCTACCAAGGTCGGCAGATCATGCTCGATCAAGGCAACGGTCCGCTCCAGACACAGCGCATCATTCATGCCGCCTTCCCGGAACTCACGGACGGCAGCCTTCGGGTCTTCAATCTTGATCTTCAACGCCGTCGGTGTGGGGGTGATGCCTGCTGCTTTTGCTGCAGCCTCAACCACAGGCCAGACAACCGGCTTCTGCCCCAAGCCAATCGCCTTGGTAGCCGCCGACTGCAACTCAACGGCGGCAAACATCGGGCGCTTGCGCTCGATGCCGCCATCGCGCGGCAGATAACGTTGTTTCACCACACGCCAGCGCGCATAGACCGCGGGCTCGAGTACATCACTCAACTCAGCACCATCCTCATTGCGCATGCCCTTCCAGACCGAGGGCGCCAAGGCCAGCTTGCCGAAGAAGCCGAGGTCCGCGTCGAAGGTCAGCGCAGGCGGCAACAAGACCTGCCCTGAGCGCGCAATCACCGCACGCACCTCGTCGGCCCGCCATTCGATCTTATTGGGCAAGGGCGACACCGTGCCCAGTATCCAAAGCACATGCCCGTCCTTGCTGACCCGCCACAAGCCAGGACCGGGTTGCACACCATGGACGAGGACCGCCTCCATGTCACGAATCGGCGCTGCGTCGGCATCCGCGGCTTCAACCAACTCCTGCGCTGATGCCCCTCCAGCAAACAAGCACATCAACAGACAGCAACCACGCAAGCTGTGTACCACCGACATACCTGTCTTCCTTGAGACGACCTGGCTGGCGACATTAGCCATTTCGCTGCACCGATGCGTTAGAACATCGTTCTGCCGGGAGAATGCATGACGGGAAACTTGCGGGCCGACCACCGGCAGTGTCGAGCCATGCTCGGCAGAGGCTTTACCGGGAACGTCCCAGCC
This sequence comes from Stenotrophomonas sp. STEN018, assembly GCF_056760235.1. Classification (NCBI taxonomy): domain Bacteria; kingdom Pseudomonadati; phylum Pseudomonadota; class Gammaproteobacteria; order Lysobacterales; family Lysobacteraceae; genus Stenotrophomonas; species Stenotrophomonas sp. STEN018. The sequence continues at coordinate 84,341 of NZ_JBRREK010000006.1, read as the reverse complement.
GAGCATGGCTCGGCACTACCTGAGCTCAGAACTCGAGCACCTCACCATCAGCTGGAACCCGCAAGCGATCCGAAAGCCCTGCTTCGCGCGCAGCCAGCGTCAACGCCTGCCGACTCACCGGACAATGGCTCAACGCCTCCAGATGGTTGGCAACAACAACGCCTTCGGCAAGGCGCGCAAACGCCAGCGCCTCATCCAGGCCCATGATGATCTCTCCACCAAGATCAAACCGCGCGCCGCCGGCAGGAATCACACAGACATCCGGCTGATGCCTGCGCACGAAATCTTCGACCGCGGGCGAAAGCACGGTATCACCAGACAGATACAGACTAGGCTCGCCGGGAATCTCAATCAGATAGCCCACACCGTGCTCCATGAAGCGCCCGATCACACCACGGCCATGGGTGCATCGCGCAGTACGAATGCTTCCTCCCAGAAACGGACTTCCGAGTTCATGCGCCTCGGGCAATGGCTGCATGTTCAAGCCGCGCGTCACCAGATGCACAGCATCATGCGGCGTGCAAATCACCGGAATGCGCCGCTCGCGCAACCATCGTTTGCCGGCACGGTCCAGATGATCGAAGTGACCTTTCTGACAGTGGGTGATCAGGCAATGGGTGACCGACTGCAGCGCCGGCTCGACTGCCGCTGGCAGATCCACCAGCGGGTTACGCTGCAGACCTGTAAACAGGCGCAGCGGCGGCAACACCGCCCTGCCTGCCAACATCGGGTCGACCAAGATGCGATGAGAGCCGATTTCAACAATGATCGTGGCATTGCGCAGTTGCTGGATTTTCATGGATTGGCCGATGGAAAGAGGCCCCCATGGTGAGCCGGTGCGACCTGCCCGATAATGGCAAGAAACGCCAAATTTCATTCAATACCGGCCATGCCAAGAACCTGCCAGATCGGCCTCCTGCTCTATCCCGGCTGCATGCCCGCAGGCCTGCTTGGCTTCGCCGATCTGCTGCATGCGGCCAATCGCCGCACCGCCAAGCCGCTGTTCCAAACCCGCTTCGTCGGTTTGAAAGCCGGGCCGATCAGCTGCAGCCAAGGTCTGGAAATACACGCTCACAACAGCATCGATGATCAATCTTTCGATGCCGTGCTCGTACCCGGATTCTGGGCTGAATCCGCTGTCGAGGTGGAAGCCACGCTGCAGAACAACGCTGCACTCATACGGGCGCTGTCGCAGCTTCCAAAACGCTCCCGACTATGGAGCTACTGCGTAGGCGTCAGCCTCGCTGCAGCCAGTGGGCGCCTGGACGGGCAAGCAGCCACCGCGACCTGGTGGCTGCTCGACAACCTGCGCAAGCGCCATCCGAAGATACGCTGGCAAGCAGAGAACACCTGCATCTATGCAGCACGACATGCCACCGCAAGCGGCGTCAGCGGCTACCTGCCGATTGCGCAGAATCTGATCGAACAAGCAGTCAGTCCCGCCATCCTGCAGGACCTGGTCAAGCTGATGGTGCTGCCAAGGCCGGCGCAAACACACGATGCCTTCCAGGCGCTGAGCCTCATCCAGCAACCCAACGGCTTGCTGCGCAAGCTACACGCAGCGGTTGAAGCATTGCCCGCGGATCAAATGACCGTGGATAGGCTCGCGGAACGGCTGGGCATGTCCAGCCGCACGCTTGCGCGCAGGGTGAAGGATGAAACTGGTTACGCCGCCGCAACGTACTCGCGCCGCATCAAGCTCGCCCAGGTCGCCGAGCGCCTGACGCTGACCTCGGCACCGCTTTCAGCAATCAGCAACGAACTGGGCTTCAGCAGCGACTCCAACCTGCAACGCATGTTCAAGGAGCTGACGCGGCTCACGCCCATGCAGTATCGACAGCGATTTTCGCGTCAGTGATGCACACGAGCCGAGTGTGGCTCGGCATTACACCACATCACACGGACTAGGCTCTGATCATCCTGCTCGTCGTTGAAACAGGATAGCCAAGGACATTTGCAGGCCATCCCAACTAAACACCCCGCCCCCTTACTTGGTGCCGGCCGCGTTGTCGCGGCGGAACAGCTCCCACTCTTCGATCTGGGTGCCATCAGCCAGGTGGCAGATGCCGTACTCCCCACCTTCGCTGTTCTTCTTGATCTCAACCTTGCCGCCCTTTTTTACGCAATACTCGGACGCGGGATTGGCCATGCCTACGCGCTGCTGGCCGGGATCGGTCTTTGCGTCATTTTTCGGTGCGCAGGCTGCAACCGAGCCAAACAACGACAGGGCAGCTAAATAAAGTACGAGGGATTTCATCGGTGCTCTCCAAGGCCGTCGCCCTATTCTCGACCGCAGACCAGCAAAAAATTGTGATGACCTTGCGGCCTACCAGCCAAGTCATTGGACTGCCGCATTCGAAGCATCGGACGGAAGCATTGCACACGCGCTCACCCACCTTTGAAAGGCTGCCAAGGACCTGGGCCGCCAAACTTGCCTCGGCGCCGACAGCCCAGTGCCTCTACGGCGCTAGCGGTAGCGATGCGCTGCACCGATAGGTTTGAATGCCCATCCGACAGCCAGTAAAATCCTCCCTTTGTAGAAGGAGAGGAACGTGGCCAAAGACGAACTGCTTCACGACATGTTGGCCACCTTGGACAGGCTCATCACCGTCTTTTCTTCAGCCACCCCGGATGAAAAAGCCTGGCGCGAGGCGATCATCGAGATGCGCGAGATCCGCGGTTCATTGCCTGCATCTCCAATATTGGAGAGATTCGTGGGCAAGCGCATCAGACAGTCTCTCGATATTCGCGGCTTGAGCCTCACCAACGGCCCAGCCACGCGAGCGCTGCTCGGCCCCAGCATCGTGGCCAACCTGACGCTGGCCAGGCAAGTCCTGGAAGGCTACCTGGGCAAGCCCTGAGGGTAGAAACCAGTTACCTGTCACTCTTGGCGGCCCCTGACCTGAGCAGAAATCAGCGACGGGTTTACGTCAATGCGTTGAGGCGACACTTCCACTGTTGTTCGGGATTTGACCGGCACAAGCATGCTTGAGCCAATATGCACCTCTCGCCACGGATCAGCATCGGCCTCATTTTCAGTGCGCGGACAGCCCTTTCTTCCGGCTACTACGATCCGCAGCCCTACCCGATAGAGAAATCGTCAATGTCCGACCTACCGCATCTTCCCAGTCTGACGCTTGGACGCTATCGCCATTTCAAAGGCGGCGAATACGAAGTCATCGGCCTCGCCCGGAGCAGCGAAACATTGGAAGCGCTGGTGCTCTACAAGCCCTTGTATGGCGACCTGGGCGTGTGGGCCCGGCCGTATGCGATGTTCGTGGAACAGGTAACCGTAGAAGGCGTGTCCCAGCCAAGGTTTGCCTACCAGAGCTGATACCTCCGTACAGGCGTGACCACTTCACACCCAGCGCCATGCAAGGGCCGAAACGAATCACAACGAGACGGACCTGCGAAGTGACAAGTTCGGAGGCAGCTGACGCTACCGGCGCCCCCACTTCTGGAACGCAATCACTGCCGTCTCAGCTCGCAATCTGCGCTCATTCCGCCGCGCCCATTCCTCGCATCCCGCCTTGCCAGTCTCGTAGCTCCGGCAGCTGCGCGGCGGATGCAGCACCGCTCCGCCAGGTGGAGGCAGGTGGTACGCGAGGTTCACGAACCACGATCCGTCCAGCCGCTCGACCAATCGGGATACGGCAATTTCGTTGACGTAAATCGCCGTCAGCTGGCTCTCGAAGTCCGCGACCTTCGCCCATTTGAAGTTTTCTGGAAGCATAGCCCAGCATGGCGCCGTGGCGTCTCAGGAGCTGGGACGGGAGGCGGATTGACGACATCCAAGTCAGCCGAGCGGCAGCGACTTGAATGATCTTTTAGGCAGTTCTTCTACGTAGTGGCCTATGGCCGATCTGCGTACTTTTAGGAAAATGATGGAACCCTTGCGATATCGAGCGTCCGCGCACAGCCTGACAATACCTGCGTTTTTTATCTGAACGGTCGTTCTTATGCATCCTTTCGCCGATCGTGATGAAACGACAGTGCCGCGATCGATGGTGCTGCTACCCAGGATCGAGGTAGTCAACATGCCCAAGGCGAAGCAGAGAACGATGAAGAGTCCGCCTGTAGCGCTTACGGCCTGGAAAGCCACATGAGAAGCATTGAGTTTGAGCGCCTGAGTGAGTTCAGCGCGATCTTTCCAATGACTCAGGATGTAGCGATAAATCGCCCTCAAAGATGCCAGCGAAATGCCCAGGCAGAACAATAGATAGAACTTGTTTGGTGAAAATTGGAACACATACGGTATGAAAAAATAGAGGCCGATGAGAAGTGCAACAACAATAAATATGCGCATGTTTTCTTCCCTGACTAACCATCTGACAACCAGCCCCCTTGGGCTCGTTGTACATATTGTCCATTGCGCGCTGCACGATGGCCCGCCCCCTCTTCGATGCAGCTCGATCTCAGGGTTACAACGTCCGGCCAACAAGATAGCGGATAACCGATAGGTGCACAGCGCGCCCGTACACAGGCAAATCCCCCGACTATCGGCGGACGTCGCTCAACCCGTAGCTACCTCAGCCGGCTCCTTCGCCTTGGTGGGATAGGTAAGCAGGTAGAGCAGCACCAGGATGCCACCTACCGGCGCCAGACTGATCAGCTGCCACCACGGGTTCAAACCAGCGTCGCGCAGGCGCCTGGTACAGGCCGCGATCCAGGGCAGCAACACCAGCAGAGATGTGATTTCCAGCGCCCATTGACCAATGGCCTCAGCGAAAAGCTGGGCGAAGGCAAGCACCATCGCAACAGCAAGTGCGAACCACCAGAAATCTGCCCGCGGGGTTGTACCGGTGAACTCCAGGCCGCGCAGCACACCTTCGCGCATTGCCTCCAGCGCTGACTGACTGGGCGACGGATTACCGGTCAGCAGGCTTTCGGCAGGCACCTCGAAGACGGCAGCCAATGCCCGCAAGGACTCCGTCGAGATCTTCGCGCCTGATTCCAGGCGCTGAATGGTCCTCAGGTTCAAACCACTCAGATTGGCCAACTGCTCCTGCGACCATTGCCGGCCAGTGCGGAGCTCGCGAAGTCGGGCGCTGTTGATGTGCATGAAAGACCCCTTGAATCAGTTGTTTGGCTCGCCGACATCATCTCGCCGCTCCCAACCTTGGGTGACGACATCAGCCCGACACGGGCAGGACACGAGCCCGACCTCGCACTGACGGCTCCCGCCCCGGCCCGAGCATACCGCCCAGCGCGCCTGTGATTCATGCGATTGGGGCTCACCCTGGGGGCAGCCTGCTGAGGATGGCTTGGTGGCCAGCAGCCAAGCGCTGTTCCACTGCATCCAGTCAGCGCGCCATGGCCGAGCACCATCTCGGCGGACCCGAAGCACAATGGCAAGCAGTCAGCACCAGCGTCTCGTTGCCAAAGCAGCGAACACCTGACAACCAAAACGAAAAAAGGCTCACGACGTAAGCCGTAAGCCCTTGTTCTTAAGTCAGTAATTGGTCGGGACGGCCGGATTTGAACCGACGACCCTCTGCCCCCCAGGCAGATGCGCTACCAGGCTGCGCTACGCCCCGATCGTTACTGCTATCGCCTTGCGACGAGCCGGTGATTATACCGGTTTTCACACAAAAAAGTTCAGCGACGGAGCAGTTGCAGTACTTCTTCCAGCTCCATGCGCACTTGCTTGATGATCTGGTTGCTCAGTGCCGATTCTTCGCGGGCGCCCTCGCCTTCCAGTCGCAGGCGGGCACCACCGATGGTGTAGCCCTGTTCGTACAGCAGGCCGCGGATCTGCCGGACCATCAGCACATCGTGGCGCTGATAGTAGCGACGGTTGCCGCGGCGCTTGCCTGGCTCAAGGCTGGGGAACTCGGTTTCCCAGTAGCGCAGCACGTGCGGCTTGACGTCGCACAGCTCGCTTACTTCACCAATAGTGAAGTAACGCTTGGCCGGAATCGGCGGAAGTTCGCGGTTACTGCCCGGATCCAGCATATGCCTCCACCCGCTCCTTGAGCTTCTGGCCCGGACGGAAGGTGACTACCGTACGGGCGGAAATCGGAATTTCCTCGCCGGTCTTTGGGTTGCGACCCGGGCGCTGGTTCTTGCGCCGCAGATCGAAATTACCGAAGCCCGACAGCTTCACTTGACGTCCCTGTTCCAATGCATCGCGCAACACATCGAAAAACGCGTCGACAAATTCCTTGGCCTCACGCTTGTTCAGACCGACTTCGTCGAACAACCGATCCGCCATCTCCGCCTTGGTCAATGCCATGCCTGCTCCCTGTATCCCGCCTCAGCCACGGATCTTTGCGCCGTGCCCATGATCAATCGCCGCCACCACATCGGTGACTACGGCTTCCACGTCACGGTCCGTCAATGTGCGCGACTTGTCCTGCAAAATCAAGCCCATAGCCAAACTCTTGAAGCCCGGCTCGACGCCTTGGCCGACATAACGGTCAAACAGCGCCACTTCACGCAGCAGTTCGCCAGCAGAAGCCCGGATGGTTGTCGACAAGTCAGCCCAGCTGACCGATTCAGCCACGACCACAGCCAGATCTCGGCGCACCGCCGGGAAACGTGACAGCTCGCTGGAGCGCGGCAGCGAGCGCGCGGCCAGCGGGGCCAGATCCAGCTCGAATGCGTAGACATCGGCATCCACTTCCATGGCCTTAGTCAGGCGCGGATGCAGCTGGCCGATCCAACCGATGCATTCGCCGTCGCGCCAGATGTCCGCCGAGCGGGCCGGGTGCGCATACGGGCGCTGCGAGGCGCGGAACTCCAGGGCTGCGCCGGAGGCAGCAGCCAGCGATTCCAGATCACCCTTGAGGTCATGGAAATCGACCTTGCGCGCCTTTTCGCCCCACTGCAGGGTGGCAGCATCACCGCATACGGCAGCAGCAACGCGAACGGTTTCCTTCGGTGCGGGCTTGCCCTCGCCGGCCTGCGCTGCGAACACGCGGCCGATTTCGAACAGGCGCACGCGGCCAGCCTGGCGGGCTACGTTGCGACCCAAGGTTGCGACCAGACCCGGCAAGAGCAACGGACGCATCACCGCCAGCTCGGCCGACAGCGGGTTGGCCAGCGCAACCAGACCTTCGCCCTGCTGCCACTGCTTCAGCAGCTCGGCATCAACGAAGGCGAAGTTGATGGTTTCCAGCATTTCGCGGGCCACCAACTGGCGACGCACGCTGAGGTCATCCAGGCGGGTTTCGCTCGGCATGGCGATGCGCGCAGCGCCGCCCGGCAAGGTGGTCGGGATGGATTCGTAGCCGTGGATACGGGCCAACTCTTCGATCAGGTCTTCTTCGATGGCGATGTCGAAGCGACGGCTCGGACCGGTAACGGTCCAGCCATCAGCAGCAACTTCAACCTGCATGCCAAGCGCACGCAGGATACGCTCGACTTCCGCGTCTTCAATCTGGATGCCAAGCACGCGCACGATACGGGCACGACGCAGCAGGATCCTGGCGGCGACCGGCAGGTCGGCTTCGCGCACGACTTCGGTGACCGGCGCCGGCGTGCCGCCAGCCAGGTCGAGCACCAGCTTGGTGGCGTATTCGATGGCGGTGCGCGGCAGCTGCGGGTCCACGCCACGCTCAAAGCGGTGACCGGCATCGGTGTGCAGGCCGAGCTTGCGGCCGCGGCCCATGATCGCCGCCGGGGCGAAATGCGCCGCCTCCAGGAACACCTTGCTGGTCGCATCGGTGACGCGAGTATCGAAGCCACCCATCAGGCCAGCCAGGCCGACCGGACGATCGGCATCGGTCACCACCAGGAAGCTGTCATCCAGCGCGGCGTCGCGGCCGTCGAGCAGCTTGAGGCTTTCACCGGCGCGCGAGCGGCGCACGGCGATCGGCCCCTTCAGCGTATCCAGGTCGTAGGCATGCATCGGCTGACCGAGTTCCAGCATCACGTACTGGGTGATATCAACCAGCAGCGACACCGGGCGCACACCACTGCGGCGCAGGCGCTCGGCCATCCACAACGGCGTGGTCGCGGCGGCATTGACGCCTTCGATCACTCGGCCGAGGTAACGCGGCGCTTCGGCGCCTGCGTCGAGCTGGATACTCAGTTCGCGCGCGCCCTGTGCCTGCACGGCATCGGCGGCGAACGGCTTCACTTCGCTGCGGGTAGCGGCAGCAACGTCGAAGGCGATGCCACGCACACTGAAGCAATCCGCGCGGTTCGGGGTGAGTTTGATCTCGATGCTGGAATCCGGCAGGCCGAGATATTCGACCAGCGCGGTGCCGACCGGCGCGTCGTCGGGCAGTTCCAGCAGGCCGGATGCATCGTTGTCCAAGCCCAGTTCCTTGGCCGAGCACAGCATGCCGTTGGATTCGATGCCGCGCAGCTTGGCCGGCTTGATCTTCAGCTCACCGATCTGCGCGCCAACCATTGCCAGCGGTGCCACCAGACCCGGACGCGCATTCGGCGCGCCGCAGACGATCTGCAACAGTTCGGCCTGGCCGGCGTCAACGCTGCAGATCTGCAGACGGTCAGCTTCCGGATGGCGGGTAGCTTCGACGATGCGCGCCACCACCACGTTGTCCAGGCCTGCGCCCAGTGCGGTGACTTCTTCGACTTCCAGACCGATGGCAGTCAGCACGGCGCTGAGTTCGTCGCGCGAGGCGGTGGTCGGTACGTGGCTGCGCAGCCAGCTTTCAGAGAATTTCATGTGTTTACCTTGATGGGAGGCGGGCCTCCCGTTGCGGTTTTTTGTTGATACCCGGCGCTTTGCGCCTGGGGTTGGTCAACGTTTAAAAGCTGCCGAGCATGGCTCGGCACTACACAGTTCGCCTTAGGCGAACTGCTTGAGGAAGCGGACGTCGTTTTCGAAGAAGGCGCGCAGGTCGTTGACGCCGTAACGCAGCATCGCGAAACGCTCCACGCCCAGGCCGAAGGCGAAGCCGGTGTAGCGCTCCGGATCGATACCGACAGACTTCAGCACGTTCGGGTGGACCATGCCGCAGCCCAGCACTTCCAGCCAGCGGGTGCTGCCATCGGGCTGCTGCCAGGCAATGTCCACTTCCGCACCCGGTTCCACGAACGGGAAGTAGCTCGGGCGGAAACGCATTTCGAAATCGCGCTCGAAGAAGGCGCGCACGAACTCGGACAAGGTGCCCTTGAGGTCGGCGAAGTTGGAGTGTTCGTCCACCAGCAGACCTTCGACCTGATGGAACATCGGCGAGTGGGTCTGGTCGCTGTCGCTGCGGTACACCTTGCCGGCCGCAATCATGCGCAGCGGCGGCTTGTGCTCGCCCATGTAGCGCACCTGCACACCGGAGGTATGCGTGCGCAGCAGGCGGCCATCGCCGAAGTAGAAGGTGTCGTGCATGGCGCGCGCCGGGTGGTGCGGCGGGAAATTCAGCGCCTCGAAGTTGTGCCAGTCGTCTTCAATTTCCGGGCCTTCGGACAGTTCGTAACCGAGGCGGGCGAAGATTTCGGTGATGCGCTCCAGGGTGCGCGTGACCGGATGCAGGCCGCCGCGCTCGCCATGACGGCCCGGCAGGGTGACGTCAATGCTTTCAGAGGCCAGACGTGCATCCAGCGCGGCGTTTTCCAGCAGCGCCTTGCGCTCACCCAGAGCCGAGGACACCGCGTCACGTGCGATGTTGATCGCCTCGCCTGCTGCCTTGCGCTCGTCGGCCGGCAATGCGCCGAGCTGCTTGAGCTGGGCAGTGATGCTGCCACTCTTGCCCAACAGCGAAACACGCAGGTTTTCCAGCGTTTCCGGGCTCTGCGCCGCGGCCACATCGGCCAGCGCCTGTGCGGTCAAGGATTGGATGTCACTCATGGGATCGACGAAACCTCTGGCCGGCTTGCCTACGCGGTGCGCGCCGGGCCGACCCCCGTCGCCACCAGTGGCTGACCGCCGCGCAACCATCGGCAGCGGCAACCAGCACAAAAAAGAATGGGGAAGGACTTGCGCCCTTCCCCATGCATTGTCTCACCACAGCCGCTGCGCGTGAACGCTACAACTGCTGCAGGAAGAACTTATGCCGCCAGTGCGCCCTTGGCCTTTTCTGCCAGAGCGGCAAAACCGGCTGCGTCGTGCACTGCGATATCAGCCAGAACCTTACGGTCCAGGGTGATACCGGCCTTCAGCAGGCCGTTCATGAAACGGCTGTAGCTCAGGCCGTTGATGCGGGCAGCCGCATTGATGCGGGTGATCCACAGCGAACGGAAATTGCGCTTCTTCTGCTTACGGCCAATGTAGGCGTACTGCTGTGCCTTGATGACTGCCTGCTTGGCAACGCGGAAGACCTTGCGACGGGCGTTGTAATAGCCCTTTGCCAGATCCAATACTTTCTTGTGGCGGCGGCGCGCCTGCACACCACGCTTTACTCGTGCCATGGTTCAGTCCTCAGAGGTAGGGAAGCATACGGTCCAGACGGCCTGCGTCTTCTGCGCGGACGTGATTCGTCTGACGCAGGTTACGCTTCCGCTTGGTCGCTTTCTTCGTGAGGATGTGGCTACGGTTGGCGTGACCGCACTTGTACTTGCCGGAGGCGGTCTTGCGGAAACGCTTGGCCGCCGCCCGGTTGGTCTTGATCTTGGGCATTGCTATGTCCTTGATGGTCTCTTTTCACTGACTGGGCGGTGGTTTTACCCACACTTTCCGTCCCTGCCCTTGTCTGTTTAAAGCCCACACTCCCACTGGAGGCAGGCAGGTCCTGGGTGCAGCAAACAACAAACCCGGCGAACCGGGCCGCCCATTATGCCTTGCGCACCAGCCACTTGCAAATCGCAAGCTGGTTGGCACTCAAATTGGCTGAACAGGCATGCAAACAGGGAGGCAGCCGAAGCCCCTCCCTGTTCAGCAAAGCAGCAGGCCCGAGGGCCGACGGCTTACTTCTTCTTCGGCGCGATCATCATGACCATCTGCCGGCCTTCCAGGCGCGGACGGGACTCGATCACGATGTCCTCACCCAGATCAGCCTCGATCCGGTTGGCCATTTCGCGACCCAGTTCCTGATGGCTCATTTCGCGGCCACGGAAGCGGATGTTGACCTTGATCTTGTCGCCCTCTTCGAGGAAACCGCGCATCTTGCGCAGCTTGATCTGGTAGTCGCCCTCGTCCGTGACCGGACGGAACTTCACTTCCTTGATCTCGACCTGCTTGGTCTTCTTCTTGGCCTCGTTGGCCTTCTTCTGCGCTTCGAACTTGAACTTGCCGAAATCCATGATCTTGCAGACCGGCGGATCGGCCTGCGGCTGGATTTCAACCAGGTCCAGGCCTTCGTCTTCGGCCATGGACAGCGCTTCGTCGCGCGACAACACGCCAATCATTTCACCGTCACTGCCGATCACGCGTACGCGCGGCACCCGGATTTCCTGATTACGGCGGTTCTGTTTGTTGTCAGGGATACTGATATTGCAATCTCCAAGTGGATTAGTACCGGCCCTGCGGAGTGTCCGCCGGGGCCGGGGCCCTACTTACTTCAATGTTTCAATTCTGCCTGCAGCCGTTCGACGAAGGCCTGAACCGACATCGAACCAAGGTCTTCACCGGACCGCGTGCGTACCGCCACGGCCCCGTTTTCCTTCTCGCGGTCACCAATGACCAGCAGGTACGGTACGCGCTGCAGCGTATGCTCGCGAATCTTATAGCCGATCTTCTCGTTGCGCAAATCGGCGTCAACCCGGAAGCCTTGATTTGCAAGGCTTTTGCGAACTTCCTCGACGTAATCGGCCTGGGCGTCGGTGATATTGGCCACCATCACCTGCACTGGCGCCAGCCAGGTCGGGAACGACCCGGCGTGCTGCTCGATCAGAATGCCGAGGAAACGCTCCATCGAGCCAACAATGGCCCGGTGCAGCATCACCGGATGGCGCTTCTGGCTGTTCTCATCGACGTATTCAGCGCCGAGGCGGCCCGGCATCATGAAGTCGACCTGCATGGTACCCAGCTGCCAGGTACGGCCGATGGCGTCCTTCAGGTGGTACTCGATCTTCGGGCCATAGAACGCGCCCTCGCCCGGCAGTTCCTGCCATTCGACACCGCAGCTGGACAGCGCGGTGCGCAATGCACCCTCAGCCTTGTCCCAGGTCTCGTCGTCGCCAAGACGCGATTCCGGACGCAGCGCGATCTTGATCTGGATTTCCTCGAAACCAAACGCCTTGTACACCGCCAGTGCCTGCTGATGGAAAGCCGTCACTTCCGCTTCAACCTGGCTCTCGGTGCAGAAGATGTGGCCATCGTCCTGGGTGAAACCACGCACGCGCAGGATGCCGTGCAGCGCGCCGGACGGCTCGTTGCGATGACAGGCACCGAACTCGCCGTAGCGGATCGGCAGGTCGCGGTAGCTGTGCAGCCCCTGGTTGAACAGCTGCACGTGGCCCGGGCAGTTCATCGGCTTCAGCGCATAGGTGCGCTTCTCCGATTCGGTGAAGAACATGTTGTCCTGGTAGTTGTCCCAGTGACCGGACTTCTTCCACAGGCTGACGTCGAGGATCTGCGGGCAACGCACTTCGCCGTAACCACTCTCGCGGTAGACGTTGCGCATGTACTGCTCGACAACCTGCCAGATCGACCAGCCCTTCGGATGCCAGAACACCAGGCCCGGCGCCTCTTCCTGCAGATGGAACAAATCCTGCTGCTTGCCGATGCGGCGATGGTCGCGCATTTCGGCTTCTTCGATGCGCTTGATGTAGGCCTCAAGCTGCTTCTTGTCAGCCCAGGCAGTGCCGTAGATGCGCTGCAGCTGTTCGTTCTTGGCATCACCACGCCAGTAAGCGCCGGAGATGCGCGTCAGCTTGAAGGACTTCAGGAAGCGCGTGTTCGGCACGTGAGGACCGCGGCACATGTCCACGTATTCCTGGTGGTAGTACATGCCCATCGCGGTGATGTCATCGGACATGTCTTCGATCAGGCGCAGCTTGTAGTCCTCGCCGCGCGCCTTGAAAATTTCGACCACTTCCGTACGAGGCGTGACCTTCTTGATCACGTCGTAATCCTGGGCGATCAGCTCGCCCATGCGCTTCTCGATCGCCGCCATGTCTTCCGGCGTGAACGGGCGCTCGTTGTAGATGTCGTAGTAGAAGCCTTCGGCGATGACCGGGCCGATCACCATCTTGGCTTCCGGGTACAGCTGCTTCACGGCATGGCCGACCAGGTGAGCGCAGGAGTGGCGGATGATCTCCACACCCTCCTCGTCCTTGGCGGTGATGATGCGCAGCGAAGCATCGTGATCGATCACGTCGCTGGCATCGACCTGCACGCCATCAACGGCGCCGGCAATGGTGGCCTTGGCCAGACCGGCACCAATGGACTGGGCAACATCCATGACGCTGACCGGATTTTCGAACTGACGGACGCTGCCGTCTGGGAGAGTGATGTTGATCATGGGGTTCACCAAAGGTCACGACCCGCTGGGCGGGCTGAAAGCAGCGCCAAATAGCGAGGCTTTACGGGAATTCATGGAACTGCTTGGAATTCTGGGCAATAAAAAAGCGCCACGACGGCGCCTGCATCAGGGCGGTGGCGGAGATCAGCAGTGGGCGATGGTAGTGCTCATGTCACACGCTCGGCCGGCGCTTGGCGCGGGCCACCTCGATTGCCGAAGGGGTTGTTAGGGAGATATTAAACCAATCAGGGCAAACCTGCTTCGGGGCCTTTCCACGCCCTGGCTCACACCCAGCCCCAGAAGACTGAACATTGACCTCCGCGACGGAGCCTCACCAGAATCAATGCACTCGATCCGCGCTCACCAGGCAACCAGGAACCACCCAAGAATTCGGATAAAGCCAATAAAATCAGCACCTAAGGGAAGACACCCGATAGTCCGCGCCCTTCAGCGATTGGCGCTCCACCCGCCCTGCTCCACACACGACCCAAACAGACGCGCGGATCATCCGCGTCCAGCCACATCTGCCTGGCGCTGAACCCCTCCGAAAACCGGAAGATTCTTGCTCACGCAGTGAATGCCGCCGCCACCAGCGGCGATCGGGTCGATATTGATCTGGACGATCTCCCGCCCCGGATAGAGCGACTTCAGCAGATCCCTGCAGCGAGCATCGGCCTCGGCATCACCGAACTCGGGAGCGATGACCGCACCATTGATCGGCAGGAAATTGATGTAGCCAGCCGCATAGTCGGCCTCCCGCGTATAGACGTTGTCACGGGGCTCCTGCGGCGGCGACAGCGTATGCACCTGCAGGCGTCGGCCGGCAGCATCGGTAGCTATCTTGAGAATATCCAGATGACGGCGCGTGACCGCGAAATCATAGGAGTCAGGATCATTGTCGAGATTGACGATGACCACACCCGGCTCCGCGAAGCGCGCATAGAAATCAACATGGGCATCGGTGATGTCCTGCCCCTTGATGCCCGGCAACCAGATGATCTTGCGCAGACCAAGTAGTGACTTCAGCTCCGCCTCAATCTGCGCCTTGCTCATGCCCGGATTGCGGCTGTCGTTGATCCAGCAACTTTCCGTAATGATCGCCGTGCCGTCACCGTCCACTTCGATACCACCACCCTCACCCGTCAGCCGGCTGCGCAGGTAGTGCGCGTGAAGGTCAGCACTCAGTGTTTTCGCCACCGCGGTATCACCCGCGAAAGCCTGCTTGCGCCCCCAGCCATTGAAGTTGAAATCAACCAGCCCGAGCTGCGCGTCGCGCCCGAGCACGAAACAGCCGCCGTAATCGCGCACCCATATGTCATCGAGCGGCATCGGCATATAGCGGATATTGGTGGTGCCACAGGCGCGCATGGCCTCCGCCTTCTGCGCCTCACGGCACAGAACAGTGACGGGTTGATAGCGGGAAATCGTGCGAGCCAGAAGAGCGACAGTCCTGTTCACCGGGGCCGCCCAATCACGCCAGACAGTCTTTGATGCGGCATAGGCGAGAAACACGCGCTCCTGCGGCACCTCCTCCGCCGGCAAATGCCAATTTTGTCCCGTCGCCGCAGCGAGCGGTGCACATAAACCGGTCTTGATGGATGCCGCCGCACCAACACCGACAGAGAGCTGCGCAAGAAACTGCCTACGATTCAACATCACACCACCTCATGGATAGACGGCGATTTCAGCACGCAGCCGACAGGCGCGCATGAACCGGCCACCACCGGCATCGAACGCACCAGCAGAAGCCCCATTCCACATAAGAGGCAGATATTCCCGCCAAACCGATGAAGATGCTGTCGTGAGTGATGCCAGGAGGAACACCCCAAGGACACCGGTCACGGACGAAATTTGATGCAACACCGTTCCGGGCAGAGTGCCGGCCAGAACCTTCAGCGAATGAACAAAGAAGGCCACGGAAGCATCCGGGCAGACAGGGACGAAATGCGAAGCCCAGCGGCCTGATTCGCTCTTCAAGTGATTCCACCGAAACCGCTGTACCGGGTTTCAAGTGGTGGGCGGTACAGGGTTCGAACCTGTGACCCCTACCATGTCAAGGTAGTGCTCTACCGCTGAGCTAACCGCCCGTTTTGAAGCCAATCTCCGCTGCGAGGGCACATACCCCCTACCGCAACGTGCAACATCACCTGTAAACAAAAAACCCGGCCAGCGCCGGGCTTTTGTGGCCACTCCCCTAGGAAGTGGTGGGCGGTACAGGGTTCGAACCTGTGACCCCTACCATGTCAAGGTAGTGCTCTACCGCTGAGCTAACCGCCCGTCTCAGCAACAATTTCTTCGCTGCGAGGGCGCGTATCTTAACCCCGCTCTTCACGAAGAACAACCGTTTTCGCGAAAAATTTCACGCTAGACCGCTTCAGCCCAGATTCGCCTCCTTCAGGCGATGGATCTGATCTCGGATACGCGCGGCATCCTCGAACTCCAGGTCACGGGCGTGCTGGTACATCGTCTGCTCCAGCTCCTTGAGGCGCGCGGCCAGCTTGGCCGGCTCCAGCGGCAGATAGTCGCTCTCGGGCTCGGCCACGCGACGCCCCTTGCCCTTGGCGCTGGACTTGGGCGAGCTTTCGTCGTGTGCACCTTCGAGGATATCCACGATGGGCCGCACCACCGATTGCGGCACGATGCCGTGCTCTTCGTTGTATTCCACCTGCTTTTGCCGGCGACGATCGGTCTCATCGATGGCCGCCTGCATTGAGCGGGTCATCTTGTCGGCGTACAGAATAGCCTTGCCGCGCACATTGCGCGCCGCCCGGCCGATGGTCTGGATCAGCGAGCCGGTTGAGCGCAGGAAGCCTTCCTTGTCAGCATCGAGAATCGCGACAAGCGACACCTCGGGCATATCCAGGCCTTCGCGCAGCAGGTTGATGCCGACCAGCACATCGAACTTGCCCAGGCGTAGATCACGGATGATCTCCACGCGCTCGACAGTATCCACATCCGAGTGCAGGTAGCGCACGCGGATGCCGTGTTCGCTCAGGTACTCGGTGAGGTTCTCGGCCATGCGTTTGGTCAGCGTCGTAACCAGCACGCGGTCACCCATCTTGATGCGCTCGTTTGCCTGCGACATCAGATCATCGACCTGCGTCCCTACCGGACGGATCTCCACCTGCGGATCGATCAGGCCGGTCGGGCGCACCACCAGCTCGGTGATGTCATTACCCGATTCGCGCAGCTCGTACGGACCCGGCGTTGCCGACACATAGATGGCGCGCGGCGAGCGCGCCTCCCACTCCTCGAAGCGCAGCGGACGGTTGTCCAGCGCCGAAGGCAGGCGGAAGCCGAATTCGACCAGGGTTTCCTTGCGCGAACGGTCGCCCTTGTACATGGCGCCGATCTGCGGAATGGTCACGTGCGATTCGTCGATGACCAGCAGCGCATCGGCCGGCAGGTAATCGAACAAGGTCGGCGGCGGATCGCCAGCAGCCTTGCCAGTAAGGTGCCGAGAGTAGTTCTCGATGCCGTTGCAGTAACCAACCTCGGCCATCATTTCCAGATCGTATTGGGTGCGCTGCGCCAAACGCTGCGCTTCGACCAGCTTGTTCTGCGCGTACAACTGCTCCAACCGCTCTTTCAGCTCGACCTTGATGGTCTCGACAGCCGCCAAAACCCGCTCACGCGTGGTGGCGTAATGGGTCTTCGGGTAGATGGTGTAGCGCTGCATCTTGCGCAGGCTTTCCCCGGTGAGCGGATCGAACATGCTCAGCTGCTCGATATCGCCATCGAACAGCTCGATCCGAAGCGCCTCGCTGTCCAGCTCGGCAGGAAACACATCGATCACCTCACCGCGTACGCGGAAGGTGCCGCGTTGCAGCTCGTACTCGTTGCGGGTGTACTGCAGCTGGGTCAGATGCTTGATCAGATCACGCTGATCGATGCGTTCACCCTTGGACAGGATCAAGCGCAGCGAAAGATAGTCCTCCGGCGCACCGAGGCCGTAGATGGCCGACACCGTCGCCACCACGATCGCATCCGGCCGCGACAGGAGGGTCTTGGTCGCCGCCAGGCGCATCTGCTCGATGTGCTCGTTGATCGAACTGTCCTTCTCGATGAAGGTGTCCGACGACGGCACATAAGCCTCGGGCTGGTAGTAGTCGTAATAACTGACGAAGTACTCGACCGCATTGTTCGGGAAGAACGCCTTGAACTCGCCGTACAACTGCGCAGCCAGGGTCTTGTTCGGCGCCATCACCAGGGTCGGGCGCTGCACCTGCTGAATCACATTGGCAATGGTGTAGGTCTTGCCCGAGCCGGTCACACCCAGCAGCGTCTGCTTGGCAATGCCCGCTTCGAAGTTGGCCACCAGCTTTTCGATGGCAGCCGGCTGGTCGCCAGCGGGCGAATACGGCGATACGAGCTGGAAGCTGTCGGACATGGCAGGCGCTGACCGGGGTGGACTTTGAAGTATAGCCAGCTGCGGCATGACTCCTCACCCAGCAATACCCCCACGTTCAGCCGCGATGCCCGGCGATGCCGCACCACCCCACCCACCGGCAACCATCACCATCCCACTGGACATGGCCGCCAACATGCACTGCAGCATCGCCTCCCTTGACAAGGCCCGCCGGGGCGCACGAATTGGCAGCCCAAAAGGCATGTCATTGATCGAACTGATGATCTGCACAGGGATGCTCATATTGCTGGGGATCCTGGGCGCCCCATCCATACGCATGTTGGCGCTAAGGCATCGCGCCATCGCCGCTGAGCATGCACTGATTGGCAACCTTCAGCTTGCCCGATCAGCCGCCATTAGCTACAGGAAAGATGCTGTCCTATGCCCCTCACTGGACGCAGAGCGATGCAGCGGCAGCAGCGACTGGAGCACGGGCCTACTCCTGTTCTTGGACGCAGATGGCGACCGGGAGCCGAACACCACCTCTGACATTGTCCGGACCGACAGCTTCCCCGCAGGCAGCCTGCGCGTCACCAGTTCACGCGGTCGCCACCTTATTCGATACCTGCCTGACGGACGGAGCGCAGGCACCAACCTTACAATCTCGGTATGCGGAAAGAGCGGTGCAACGCTGAAGCAAGTAATCGTCAACAACGCCGGGCGAGTCCGCAGCCAGCGCCCCAAAGAACCCCGCAATTGCCCGGACTGAGCATTGACGAGACAATCGACTATTGCGCACTTCACGCAAGGCGTTTAGAATGCGCCTCCCCGCCCGAATAGCTCAGCCGGTTAGAGCACTTGACTGTTAATCAGGGGGTCGTTGGTTCGAGTCCAACTTCGGGCGCCAGATAAAAAAAACCTGCCAACGGCAGGTTTTTTTTTGCCTGTTAAATGAAGACCCGGAGATGCAGACTCCGGGATCCATCAATCAGAAACACTTCGAAGGAGCCCCGCTATCGGTGCCGCTCACGGCCTTGACCCCTTGAGAAGTGATGCTCAGCGTAGCGCAACTCGTATCTTTGGTTGCCTGCACCCCCTTCGGCACCGCCTGCAACGTATAGGTACGCCCTGCTGGCGTACCCACGAAACCGATGGTGTAGTACTGGCTGATTCCGTTTCCACATTGACTCGCGGTTGCCCCGGTATAAGTCAAATTGGTGGTGAAATAGCGCTCTGCAAGCTGCGCCGACTCCAGCAAACAGCCTGCCGCTGCAGCGCGACGGGTTTTGACAATGTGGTTGACGTAGCTCGGGTAGGCGATCGACGCCAATATGGAGATGATCACTACCACCACCATAAGCTCGATCAGGGTGAACCCTCGCATCCGCCGTGCTGTTCTTTTCATTCTAGTGCGCCCGTCAGTTATTCAGAATTTCACGCCAGGATACCCGACCCACCGTACGTGCTTCACGGATCGGCACACCCCCCAACTTGCCTGCTGAACCGCCTACCGCGGCCAGACCTCGCAGAACCTCAGCCAGCGTCGGCATACCCACACCAAGATCAACGGAACCAATGGGCAGCTTCTTGCCATTTGAATCCAGCGTCTCATCGCTGAAACTGCCGTTGCCATTGAGATCAAACAATGAGGAGCTGGAGCTGGTTCCGGTGAATGCATCCAATGCGTTCAAATAACCACGCCCGTCGGATGCGCAGGCTGTCGCGGTCGGAATGACGCTGGAAACAATCAGAACGTCTCCAAATATCTGGGCGTCCGTTACTACCTTCTCGCCATCCGCAGTGCCCGGTGCGGGCGGCGTCAACAGATCCACGTACCAGCCCTTCGAACTTGCAGGTAGCGCGGAAGCCTCCTCGAACGAGCGCACCGGAAAGCCGCCCGACGAACCAGAAACCACGATCCGCCGCTGGGTCAGGTTGGCGCCCGCCCCACGACGCTGGACAGCGGAACCATCATCAACAAAACCATATAGGCTCTGCACCGTCTTACTGGTCATGTCCCCCTGCGTGATCAGCCTGCCGGTACCGAAAAACACCCAGGGCAGGAAGGTCTTGGGATTCATGACAACCGTCAAGCCGCCAGTAATAGGCTGAGCCAGCCCATCGGCATCCACTGCCTGGAACAGCGAGCCACCGCCAGACACCCCCCAGGACGCCGTCGCTGAAGTCGAAAGATCAAACTTCCAGACATTGCCCCGCATGTCGCCACCATAGACATAGTCCACCGTGCCGTTGCCGTCGCCATCCCAGCCAACGACGTTCATCAGCCCGTTGGAATCGGTACCATCGGCAACCAAGGGGCCCACGCCGGTATCCACTTCCTTGATCAGATTCCCCGTCTGCAGGTCATAGATCATCAGTACTGCGTGACCGTTGGTGCTGTTCAAACCGTTGGCGACAATCACGGCAAGAGCACCGTTGTTCATCCGCGCAATAATCGGCTTGTACTGCACGAACCCCATATTGGCACTACTACTTCCCACTTCCCACTTGAAGCTGCGCTCTGTGAACGTGGGAGGGCTGGACACATCAAGTGCGAATAGCCCCTTACCACCCTTCCCCAGCGCGCCCACCAAGACATTCTGCGCCGGCGTCTGCGCCCGCGAGGAAACAACCACCGGTCCGTCCACAAAGAAGCGATGGACGTAATCTGGCGCGCTGTAACCCGCAAGAGCCGACCAATCTATTCCATTCGGGATAAACGAAAACAGCTCCGTTCCGTTGGCGGCATTGATCGCATGCAGCATGCCATCGTTGGCACCGACATAAAGCGTGTTGGTATCTGCCACATATGCCGGTGAAGAACCTACCACATCACCCAGCACCGTCGCCCGGTTGCGCAGCGTGCCACCGTTCTGCACCTCCTGCGTCCGGGTACCGCCGATATAGGCGGCGTTTGTAGCAGCACTCACGGGATAGTTACTCGTCCCCGGCCGCTCCAATGCACTCAGCCGCGAGGACGAAAGCCCTGACGGGAACACCGCGCCGGTCCGGCCATCACTGGTGAAAACCTTGCGCCCGCTCGTTGGAATACCCTGGCTCGCACTCCACTCCGCAGTGGCAGACACAACATTGTTCGCAACGGAATAGGCAGACACCTCGCCCGACCAGACACCCGACTGGTAGCGCCCCTGGAACAAACGTGTTCCGGTGCTGACCGAAGTGGAGTTCGCCGCGACATTGGAGAACGAGCCGGTACGCTCGGTAACAGCAGCCAGTGCATCGCGCAAGCCGCGGGTGAATTCGTCCGGATCGGCGGCGGCGAGGAACTTGCCACGGCCGTTGACCGAGGCATGCCACAGATCATCGATAGCGGTCAGCGTATCGGCTACCGGCGCAGGCCAGGACGTCGTGCCGTCCTGCAGCCCCGGCAAGTCAGTCTTCGGATCCAGCCTTCCCTTGAGACCAATGGAGATACCGAAAGTCACCATATGCTGCCAGAAAGCCGGATCGGCATTGCTGGTCGGAACAATGTTGATCAAATCGGTACGCAGATCGTTCTTCCAATAGCGCATGGCAACGTCGGCCAAGGTGTTGGATCGATCATCTTTGTAGGGCGCCCCAGCCCTATATGTATAGGTCGAACCATCCGGACGGCTGATTGGATCGCCATCGTTACCATCCTGATTCCCTCCCGAGCTGAAACCACTGTCACCATTCCAGTAGCCATCGGTGGTCAAGATGGTGAAATTCTGCCTGCATTGGAGTTGATCCTTAACAATCTCTGGCCCATAGGGACCCGCGGCATCCGGCTGCTGGAAATATTTACCCGCATTATCAAGCGCACTGCGCAGCGGCGTGCCACCCGATGCAGTGGCGCCATACAGGCGACCGAACCAACGTGCGCGGTTGTTGTTAGCACCATTGACACCTTTGGGATCGTCAAACAACCCCTGGTTGGAGCTCACTGGAATGGGGATAGCATGTGTCGGGCTATTTGTCGCCGCTACATTTCCAGCACGACCCGCAATGGTACGAAAACCGACCCGGACATCCTTGCCAAGATCGGAAAACGCGCGACCCGCACCGGACTTTGCAGCCTTTGTACGCGTGCGGTTATAGGAGTACCAGGTTGCGAAATTCTCCATCTCCTTATCAGCGGTACGCCCCGTTGGAGTAGCTTCCTCACAAGTGCGCCAGCCCCAACCGCTTCTCGATGTGTCGCAACCCACATTCGACACGCCCTCACTTGCCGCCGGCGCCTGCTGGCGCTGACTGCGAATGACCTTGCCATTTCTGAGTATCTGGTAGCGGTAATACTGCGTGGCATCGGAAGGTGTAGCACCGGCGACCTTGGGGACATAGAAGGTCTTTACTGAATCTGTGAGGTTCACCGTGCGACTGCTCGTGCCCGCCAAGGTAAAGGGAACCGAGATGGCATCACTATAGGCGAGCGAATACGAGGTCCCGCCCGTCAGCGGCGTCCCCGTCGAATCCACCCACGCCGTGTACGTCACCGCTGGATTGTAGTACACCGTGTTTGTGACATAGGTCTGGTCATACATCGCATTCAACGCAGTCGAACTCGCGTCGTAGCTATTATCCTTACTGGTATTGTCACCCGTGGCCGAACTGCTGATTCCGCCACCAGAGATGGTGGCGATGTCAGGGTTGTACATGTAACGCCAAGCCATCGAGCCGGAATCGTCGAGAATGAACAAGACGTTCGCCGGCACTCGGGCGCCGGTAGTCAAAGGCTCCGTCGGCAGCTCAATCGCTGCGTTCACCGGCAGGGCAAACAGGGTCGCCACGAATGCGGCCATGAAGGGCATGAAAGGAGGCAGAGCGCTGGATCGCAAACCACGCACTCCTTCAGCTGAAGATCGAATGGACTCGTTCATGGCCGACCTCATTGAACCAGAAAGTTGGATTGGACGATCACGGTAGCGCGATCGTTCGCCGTCGCACGCGCAGTCACGCGATAGCTGGGCATCATGCACAGGGGGGGCACAGGAACCTGACGATCACAACCAGTCCAGGAGGGCGCCTCGCCCATGTACTCAACAAAATAAGTAGCTGGCGGCGGAGCAGGAGAGGCGCCAGTGATGGGCGCCGCGGTGATCCAGCCAGCAAAGGCTGCATCCAGCCATCGATCCTTCTGCGTCGAATCAGGCTTTGCACAGACACCAGCAGAGTTGCAACCCGACGAAGGCGGGGTTGGCGCAACTGCGGCCACCTGCTCCCCTTGGCGAAGCGCGGACTCCGCAGCCTGAAAACTCAAGCTGCGCTCATACATATTGGCCGTCATTCGCTCTTCCATCATAGTACCGCGCAAAATCGCCAGCCCGAGCAACGTCATGATCAACAGAAGAATCAATACAACCAACAGCGAGATGCCGCGCTGCTGGTGCGGATGGTGAAACGATTTGTGAGTATGGAGGCTCATGGATTACGGTTCCGAATGCTGATCACTTGGGTCATCGAACGACTGATCGCACCACCATCAGTCCCGGTTTTCGGCTCACCAATGAAGGTCAAGGTTGCCCGCACCGCCGTCACTTTCGACCAGTCCCCGACCGAATCCGCACTTACATAACTGCTGGCACCATCCACAAGATAGAGGAGTGCGAGACTGCTCACTCCCTCCGCCACCTCTTGAGCCTGGGGGCCCGTGCTCGTCAATCTCGCCTGGTACAGGGAAGGACGCCCATTGGGGTTATTCGCAATGAACCAACGCGATGCGTTGAAACGCGCCACAACGGAACTTGGCGGGGAATACTGGAATGTCGCCCCTGCGGCACAGGCTGGCATGCCGAGTGTCGCCGAGCAGTTGCCCGGAGTACCACCAGCGGCATGGCCTATCGTTCGACCATTGACACTGCTGATCTGAAACAATGTGGCTTGCCGCGGATTGCATACCAACGCCAGATCACCGGCGGAGAACCCATGGCTGGCGGTATTAAGCAGCATTGTCGCCGCCCCGGCATCATGGGTTTCTATCGTTGACACATTGGTATCGGTAGATCGCAACTCGATTGCTTCGGTACCCGAAATCCGCTGCCCGCTGCCCGTACCGAACGCGGAATCAGCGAACGCCGATGTAGCGCCATAACCCCGCAACGCCCCCCCCCAGTTACCCAACTGGGTCCACCAACGACTATCAGCCCCACTGATGACATTGGCCACAGGCGCCGATTTGGAGCAAGCGTTCCCAGCTGCTTCGCGCACATCGCGCGACATGAGCTCGAATGCCGTCCGCACATTTTCCTGGATGCGTCCCAGGCTGTCAGTGGTCTTATATGTCTGACGATTGGCCAGGAAGATACCGAAAGCAGCACCTATCACAAGCGTACCAAGCAGCAATGCAATCATCAGCTCGATCAAACTGAAACCGGCGTGCGCGCGTGCCGAACCACCACGAATCATTTTCATAACCGCACCCTCGTCTCGACCGAATACTGGTTCGATCCTTGCTGGGCTCCGCTACTTCCACCCGCCCGGCTATCGTCCCAACGAACCCCTACCACGCAGATCCCTGTCGCTGCCGTGCAGGTGACCTGCCCGCATACCGCTGCATCGTCAGCTGCGGTACCCAAGGCGGTACGCAAGGACTTGAGCCATTCCGCGTTGTCAGTAGCACTGAGCGTGCTTCCGGTAGGCGCAGCGCACAACCACCCGCCGGT
Organism: Stenotrophomonas sp. STEN018; assembly: GCF_056760235.1. Classification (NCBI taxonomy): domain Bacteria; kingdom Pseudomonadati; phylum Pseudomonadota; class Gammaproteobacteria; order Lysobacterales; family Lysobacteraceae; genus Stenotrophomonas; species Stenotrophomonas sp. STEN018. The sequence continues at coordinate 60,042 of NZ_JBRREK010000006.1, read as the reverse complement.
GTTGTACGCACCTGCCAGTGCATTGGCCCGGTTCGCGCGCATGGCATCAATAATGGTGTAAGTCTGGATTACCGCCTGGCTCCGCTCTACAGAACCTTGGCTGTTGCGCAGCGCGGTAGCTTGCATTGCAGCGACCCCGAGCATTCCGATACCCATGATCAGAACCGAAATAAGCACCTCCAGAAGGCTGACGCCGACCATTTTTTTGGGTGAGCGCGCCATCCGCCGCAAATCGCGCACAGGATTCATGGACATGCTCCGGAGTTGTCAACCTGGGCGATGGAGGTGCGCGAACCAGAGGCAATACTGATCCTGCGCAGATTCTGCTTTGGCGAGGTTACCGGCAAGCAGACCCCGATATTCCCCGCAAACAACAATCCGGCAGCGGTACGTGCGAGCCCATCCGGCTGGAAAGTAATGCGCGGCGTGGCCGAACTCACGAGTGCGGGGGCACGGATCTGCCCGGCCTGGATGATCGAGGCATCCGAATCCACTACGACCAACCACTGCCCCCATGCAGCAGAATCCTGCAGACAGGTAGCGCCGTCGCTGGAACCACAGAACGAGACCTTGGCATTGCGTTTTATCGCCTCTGCCCGTGCAAGCTGCACCGCGCCTATCAGTTCGTTGGCCTGCCCGGTGAGACGATTGGCGTTCATCAAGCCACTGAAGGCCGGCATGCCAATGCTCACGATAATTGCGAGCACCACAAGCGCGACCATCAGTTCAAGCAGGGTAAACCCCGCAGAATGGACTCTCCGCCCCCTCTCTCCCCAGACCACCTTTGCAGTAAGCATCGACAGCAACCCCACCTCATTACCCAAGGTTAAGATAGCCGCGCGACCTTCGGTTGCACCACTTGAACCAGACGAGCGGCAAATCAATGCCACCAAACGGCCAACGCACGCCCCAGCCCCCCACACCGAGCCCACCCCCTCGCCCGCTCGAGATGCTCTGGCACCCGCATACGCTGGCCTGGATCATCATGATCGGCGAATCGCTTGCCATGGCCATGAGCCTCTCACCCGGCATCAGCGGGGACCGCCTTATCCTGTTTGGCCTCAACTCCCTGACAATCCAATGGACCACATTGCTTTGCCTCGGACTTATCTATCTGGCGAGGAAGCAGCTACAGAAGCTAACCGCCATGACCGTCGCCGCCTGGGTGCTTGCTGCGCTGCTGTTGAGCACGTGCACCACCTACCTGTTGCTGTGGCTCTCCCTCAAAGGCGTTATCACCCCTCCTGCCGACGGGTGGGAGCAGCTCCTGTTCCATATGATCGCACTGTCCTTGATCTATGGATTGCTGGGCGTTATCGCTTTCAAGGTCCACTGGCGCAACCGACTTCTCGCCCTTCAGGCCAAGCAGGCCGAGCTGGACGCCTTGCGCGCACGCGTGCACCCCCACTTCCTGTTCAATTCCCTGAACTCAGCCGTTGCTCTGGTTCGCCAGAACCCCAACGCCAGTGAGCGACTGCTGGTTGACCTGAGCGATCTCTTTCGAGCCGCCCTATCCCGCGCCGAAACGGTGAGCCTGGAACGGGAACTGGAGCTGTCCCGCCAATACCTGGATATCGAAGCACTCCGCTTTGGCGATCGCCTCAAACTCCACTGGAACGTGCCCCAGGTCGTTCCTGCCATCGAGATTCCCAGCCTATCCCTGCAACCCTTGATGGAAAATGCGATCCGTCATGGAATAGAAACCAGCGTCGAAGGGGGCACCCTATCGGTCAGCGTAAAAACCACTCCTGATCAGATAGCCATCGAGATAAGTAACCCCGTCCCAACTGCTCCCAGCCGTGGCACCAGCGGGCACCAGCTGGGCCTCTCGGCGACGCGCGGCCGGCTTGAAGCCCACTTCAACGGTAGAGCGGTGGTGGAAACCACCACCGCCAACGACCGCTACCTGACTACAGTCAGGCTCCCATTGGACTGATCAGGCAACCACCTGATAACAAGGCCGGTACTCGCCCGAGATCTTCATGCGGCGCTGCTCGACAAACGCACGCAGCAACTCGTCCAGGGCCTGCATCATCTCGGTATCGCCATGGATCTTGAACGGGCCGAATTCCTCGATCCGGGCCATGCTCTCTTCCTTGACGTTACCGGCGACGATGCCAGAGAACGCACGCCGCAGATCGGCAGCCAGGTCCGGGGCCGGGCGACCCTTGTGCAGGTCCAGGCCGGCCATGGCTTCATGCGTCGGCACGAACGGCTGCTGGTAGGCCAGCGGGATCTCCACCTGCCAGTTGTAGAAGAAAGAGTCACGCTGTGCCAAGCGGAACTCACGCACGCGCTTGATGCCCTGCGACATCCTGCGGGCAACACCGACCGGGTCGCCGACGATGATTTCGTAGCGCTCGGCGGCCTTGTCACCCAGGGTCAAACGGATGAAACGGTCGATCTGCTGGAAGTACGGCGCAGCGATGGCCGGACCACTGAGTATCAGCGGGAACGGCAGGTCCTTGTTCTCTTCGCTCAGCAAGATGCCGAGCAGGTACAGGATCTCTTCGGCAGTACCAACGCCGCCTGGGAACACAATGATGCCGTGGCCGAGCCGGACAAACGCCTCCAGGCGCTTCTCGATGTCCGGCATGATCACCAGATGGTTGACGATCGGGTTCGGCGACTCGGCGGCGATGATGCCCGGCTCGGTGATGCCGATGTAACGGGTATTGGTCTTGCGCTGCTTGGCATGGGCAATGGTGGCGCCCTTCATCGGCCCCTTCATCGCACCCGGGCCGCAGCCGGTGCAGATGTCCAGGCCACGCAGGCCCAGTTCATAGCCCACCTGCTTGGTGTACAGGTATTCGTCGCGCGAGATTGAATGACCGCCCCAGCACACCACCAGATTCGGGTCGCTGGGCGCCAGAATGCGCGCATTGCGCAGCACGCCGAACACCGCATTGGTGATGCCGTCCGAAGTCTCCAGATCCGAGGCGTACTCCGGCCCCAACTCGATCGCCATATAGGCCAGGTCACGCACCACCGAGAACAGCAGCTCGGCGATACCGCGGATGATTTCACCATCGACGAAGGCCACCGCCGGCGCGTTGCTCAGGTCGATGCGAACGCCACGGTCCTGCTGGGTCACCTGCACGTCGAAATCCGGATACAGATCGCGTGCAGCACGCGGATCATCCGAAGCGCTGCCACTGGTCAGCACCGCCAGCGCACAGCGGCGCAGCAACTCGTGCATGCCGCCCCCGGAAGCGTCGCGCAACCGCGCCACTTCTGCCCGCGACAACACATCCAGCCCACCGCGCGGATAAATACGTGCGTCCTGCACCGGCAGCGCCCTCGCTGCCCCGTCATTCTTGGTCATTTCCACAACTGCTCCTTCCTCATTGGCGATCGACTTTAGCGCTCCCCCCATTAAAAAGAAAACGGCCGGGTTGCCCCGGCCGTTTTCGGTTTACATCCGATCAATCAGACGATCAGAACTGGTAGCGGAAGCCCAACTGCAGCGACCACTGCGAGACACCCTGGTTGAAACCATCGGCGTCCGCGTTGGCTGCGGTCGGCTTATCGTTGTACAGCTTGTCGTACACGTACTTGCCATCCACCATGCCGGCCAGGTTGGCACCGCGGGCATTTGCATAGAAGCCGTAGTCGTAGATCTGACCCCACTTCTTGTTCAGCATGTTGCCCACGTTCTGCACGTCAAGCCAGATTTCCGACTTGTGGCCCTTCATGAAGCCCGGCAGTTCCTGCGACACGCGGATGTCGAAGGTGTTGATCCAGCCGGTACGGAAACCGTTGGCCGGCGCATAGCTGCCAGCGTACTTGGCCAGCTGCGGGTTCTCTGCCAACCAGGCGAAGAACTGCTGCTCCAGCTTCGGGTCGGCCTTGAACACGCCGGTCTTGGTGTCGAAGGCACCGAACAGCACGTCACCCGGACCCTTCGGCACGTAGAACAGGTCGTTGGAGGTACGGCCGTCACCATTGGCATCGCCATTGAAGATGTAGCTGTACGGACGACCGCTGCGGCCTTCATACACCAGGCCAACGCGGGTCTGGTAATCACCGAAGAACTTGTGCTTCCAGTCCAACGAACCGGACACACGGTCCTTGATCTCGTAGCGCGAGGTGGTCTCGGTATTCGAGTTGACGTTGAAGGAATACTGGTTACCCCAACCCGAGCTGGCGGTGGAACTGGTCAGCGAACCAACTTCGGTGGCGTCGGTGTAGGTGTAACCCAGGCTCCAGGACCAATCGCTGCCTTCGGTGAACGGCTTGCTCAACGACACGGTGAACTGGCTGGTGCGGCCCTTGTCGGTGTTGTCGATCAGGAAGACGTCGTTGTACGCCTTATTACGACCAGCGCGGTTGTCGTCCGTGGTCCAGGAGCCGTTGACGCTCTTGGCCGCGTTCCAGTACATGTCACGGCCATCCGGACCGATGAAGGACGGCACCAGTTCGCCATCCACCACCTTACCGATGTTCAACGACTGGTAGTACAGGCCATCCTTGGTCTTGGTGACCAGCACCTCGGCCGACGCCACGATGCCATACCACGGCAGTTCGTGGTCGAACGCCAGGTTGGCCTTGTACAGCGACGGCAATTTGAAGTCCTTGCCGACGAAGCTCACGCCCTGGGCCGCAGGAGTCGCACCCGGGATCGGCTGATTGCTGCCATCCGGGCTGAAGTTGAACGGTGGCGTAGTAAGGTTGTTGTTGTTGATGTTGTACGAATCGTAGTTGTAGCCGGTGTTGGAATAGCTGTTGCTGATCCACACCTGCGGTGCATCACCCTGGAACAGGCCAACACCACCACGCAGCTGGGTCGGGCGGTCCGAATCGAAGGTGTAGTTGAAACCAGCGCGCGGCTGGATCAGGAAGCCGCTACCGAACACCTTGCTGTTGTTATAGCCAAAGTAGGCTTCCGCCGGTGCGTTGTACTGCGGCGACGGGCTGACTTCCGGGCGATCACCACGCAGACCCAGGGTCAGGGTCAGGTTGTTGTTGACGTACCAGGTGTCCTGCACGAACAGACCAAGGTTGCTGTTCTTGTAGCTGGCCGCGATCGAACCCGGAGTACGCTCCTTGTTGTATTGGTAATTCGCCCAGTTGCCCTTGGCGAAGTTGTCCAGACCGAGGAACGTGTAAACGCCCCAGCTGGCGCGACCAAACAGGTTGTAGATGTCGTTGTCGCTGTAATCGACGCCGAACTTCAGGGTATGGTCGCCGAGAATGTAGCTACCCGAACCGGAGTAGTTCCAAGTCTTGGTCTGCAGGATGTTGCCCTGCGAGTTGGTTTCGGTGCCCATGAACAGCACGTCGCCGGTCGGGCGCGACTGGGTGCCGTCGAAGTAGATGGCGATGCTCGGTGCATTGGTCGGCACTACGCGCTCGGAAGCGAAATCGCGGTACGAGACCTTGAACTCGGTGGAGAAATTGTCGCTCCAGTCGCTGAACAACTGGCCGACATAGCTCTCGACCGTCTTGTTCTGCTGGTACCAATACGAGCTCAGCGAAGCCTGGCTGCTGCTGCCCATGCCGTTGATACGCAGCTTGCTCTGGTCAAGCTTGCTGTAGCGGACGCTGGCGCGGTGATCGTCGTTGATGTTCCAGTCGATCTTCAGCGCGTACTCTTCCAGCTCGGTATCACCGTTGCTGGACAGACCGCCGGCATCGATGCCGTAGGTGTCCTTGGCGATCTGCTGCGCCTTGGCGACTTCAGCCATGCCGTACTTGGCACTGGCCTTGCCCAGCACGCTGCTACCGATGTCGGCACCCGGAGCGGCCTGCTTGAACTTCTCGTAGTTGGCGAAGAAGAACAGGCGATCCTTGAGGATCGGGCCACCGAAGGTGGCGCCGTAGGTCTTTTCTTCAGTGAAACCGTTGAACTTCTTGCCGTCCGGGTTGTTACCGAACCAATCGCCATCACGGTAGGTGCCGTACACCGAGCCGTGGAATTCGTTGGTACCGGACTTGGTCACGGCGTTGACGGTTGCACCAGCAGCGCTGGCGATGGACACGTCGTAGTTGGACAGGTTGATGTCCAGCGCTTCGATGGCTTCCATCGACACCGGCTGACGCCGGGTGGTCATGTTGTTGCCTTCAAGACCAAAGGTATCGCTGGCCGACACGCCGTCGATGTTGATCGAGTTGTAACGCGGGTTCAGGCCGCCGGCCGAGATCGCACCCGAGGCACGGTCAACGAAGGCAACGCGCGGGTCAAGGCGCATGTAATCCTGAATGTTGCCGCCGATCGACGGCAGCGCTTCCATCTGCGCCTGGCTCAGGTTGGTGCCCGAACCCATCTTGGTGGAGCTGAAAACTTCCGAGCCGCCACCGACGGCCATGACCTGGATCGCTTCCAGGTTGGTAGCTGCCAGGTCACCAGTCAGCTGGGCATTGATGGTGCCGGTCTGGTTCACGCCCAGATAGACACCGTCTTCGGTCTTGGTGCCTTCACCGGGCTTGGTGATGGTGATGGTGTACGGACCACCCACGCGCAGACCGCGGGCATTGTAACGACCAGCCGCATCGGTGGTCGCACGGCTGACCGTGCCCGACTCGACGTGAGTGATGGTGACTTCAGCACCAGCAACCGGCTGGCCGCCGTTGTTCATGACCTGACCGCCGACGCCGGCAGAGGTGCTTTGTGCGAAAGCCGGTGCAGCCGCAAGTGCGACGACAAGACCAAGTGCAAGCTTGGACATCTTGATACGCGGGTGATTCATGGGTGGGTAGCCTCGAAACGAGTTGGCGATTGAGAAAAAGCGCGATCCATCAGCCCCGGGGTCAACCGAGCGCCTGATCGTCTTGAATCTTGGGGGTCCCTTCCGAGGCGGTTTCAGCCGCAACGGTTAAGATAAGGTTAACACGGTAATGACAATTTATGACTGCAAGAAGACAGCGATATTGCGCTGCAGCAGTTTTCCCTACGACAGATCAAGCGGTTAGCGGATTGACGCCAGATAGGTCCCCAGACCATCCAGCAACATCTGCACCGAGATTGCGACCAATAGCATGCCCATCAGGCGCTCCAGCGCGGTCAGCGCGCGGGCACCCAGCAACTTGTACAGCAACGTTGCCGACATCAGGATTGCCGCGGTTCCACCCCAGGCCAGCAGCAAGGCCAGGCTCCAATCGCCCAGCCGCTCCGGCTCATTGCTGCCCATCAGCATCACCGCCGCCATGCCAGAGGGCCCGGCTACCAGCGGGATCGCCATCGGCACGATGAAGGGCTCGCCGTCCGGCACCGCCCCCATCAGTCCTTCCGGGCGCGGGAAGATCATGCGGATGCCGATCAGGAACAGCACGATGCCGCCGGCAATGGCCACCGACTCCTGGCGCAGGTGCATCAGCTCCAGCGCGTACTTGCCGCCCCATAGAAAGGCCATCAGCACCGCCAACGCGATCAGCAGCTCACGCACCAGTACCACCCGCTGACGCCTGGGCGTCAACGGTTTGAGCAGACTGAGGAATACCGGGATATTGCCCAGCGGATCCAGGATCAGAAACAGCAGCAAAGCCGCTGAAAGGATCGTCACGGAGCCAGGTCCAACACCTTTCCACGCCACTGCGCGCCGCTGGCGGCAAGCAGCTGCACGCTGGCCGCGGCGTAATTGGCCGGATCCACCGGTGCCGCATCTTCCTCATGGGTAAATGCACGCGCCCGCAACCCGGTGCGCATCGGCCCCGGCTGCATGCCACAGACCCGAACCGGGCCGTTGCGCAGCTCGTGGTGCAGGCTCTCGATCAACCCGCGCAGCCCGTACTGGGCCACCCCGTAGCCGCCCCAATAGGCTTGCCCGACCCGCTGCGGATCGTCCAGCGCGAACACCACCGCCGCGTCCTCACGCTGCCGCAGCAGGGGCAGGCAGGCCTGGGTCAACCAGGCGCGGGCGGTCAGATTGACGTGAATGGCGCGGGCAAAGGCTGCTGGGTCGCCTGACGCAAACGGGGTAAGCCCGGCGAAATCGGCCGCGCAATGCAGCACGCCGTCCAGCCGCCCAAGCTCGGATTCCAGCCGTTCGGCCAAGGCCGCATAGTCATCGGGGCTGGCGCCTTCCAGATCCAGCGGATACAGCATCGGCTCGGGACCGAGCTGCGCCGCACTGTCATAGACGCGATTGAGCTTGGCGACCTTGCGGCCCAGCATCACCACCGTCGCGCCTGCCTCCGTGCAGGCGCGGGTCGCAGCAGCGCCCAAACCGCCCGCTGCACCCGCTACCAGAATTACCCGACCGGCCAGATCGGCGCCCTCGCCCACCCGAGGCTGGGCACTCACGCTTGCCCGGCCTCAGCAACGATGCGCTTGAGCTCGCCGGACTCCAACAGCTCCAGAATGATGTCGCAACCGCCAATCAACTCGCCGTGCATGAAGAACTGCGGGAAGGTTGCCAGGTTCGAGTAGCGCGGCAGATTGGCCCGCACCTCCGGGAACTCCAGCAGGTTGACCGTGCGCAGGTTGATCGCACCGGCTGCCGTCAACGCCTGCACCGCGCGGCTGGAAAAGCCACACATCGGGTACTGCGGCGTACCTTTCATGAACAGAACGAGGGGGTATTGCTCCACCTCGGCCTGGATTTGTTCCATCACCGGCATTCGAATTCTCCCTACTGCGAAAGAACGGCCCGTCCTGGTCGGATAGACTTTCCCGTGGTTGACCATTGTAAGCCGAGCCGGCCAACTCCCGCCGCCCTGCCCCGAAAAGAATCTCCAATGCCCGTCCAGCTGCCTGAACTGCCCTACGCCCGTACCGCGCTGCAACCGCACATTTCCGCAGAAACCCTGGACCTGCATTACGGCAGGCACCATCGTGGCTATGTGGATACGGTCAATGCGCGCATCGCCGGCACCGAGCTGGACGAGCTGCCACTGGAGGAGATCGTGCGCAACAGCCAAGGCAGCCTGTTCCTGGCGGCGGCGCAGGCTTGGAACCACGACTTCTTCTGGCAATGCCTGCACCCGCGTGCCGGCGGCGACCCGCACGGAGTGCTGGCCGAGCACATCAATCGCCAGTTCGGCGACGTGCAGAGGCTGCGCGAGGAGTTCAATCGGGCGGCCTTGGCTGTATTTGGCTCTGGCTGGACCTGGCTGGTGCAGCATCCGGACGGCAAGCTGGCCATCGTCAGCACCCGCAATGCGAACACACCACTGACCGGCAACAGCACGCCCTTGCTGGTCTGCGACGTGTGGGAACACGCGTATTACAGCGACTACCAGAATGATCGCGCGCGCTTTCTGCAGGCGTTCTGGAAGCTGGTGAACTGGGATTTCGTGGAGGCGCAGCTGCGCTGAGAGCCACCGGCGGCAGGAACGCGCTCGGCCGCAACGGAAGGCATGCAGAGCTTGGACTTTGGCTCCAAGTCGTCATTCCCGCCTACGCGGTAATGACGGCCTGAAAATTCTCAGGTCCCTCCCACCGTGATTCGCATCTGCGCGGGGATGACGACTAGAAGTTCTCCGAGTGAGCCAGAAGCACCGCTCACCTCACTCATGCGCAGCCACCGCATCCAGCACACGTGCCGAATACACCAGCGCCGCGCCCGCATTGAGCGCCACTGCCACACCCAGCGCCTCGGCGATTTCTTCGCGGCTGGCCCCCTGCTTCAAGGCAGCGTCCACATGGGTGGTGATGCAGCCATCGCAACGCGTGGTCACCGCCACCGCCAGCGCGATCAACTCGCGGGTCTTGCCGTCCAGATGGTTGGTCTGCGCGCCCGCGCCGCTCAAGGTGATATAGCCCTTGAGCGTATCCGGTGAGAGCTTGCCGAGCTCGCCGATGCGGCCCTTCAACTCACGGCGGTAATCATTCCAGTCGAGCATGGGAGGTTCTCCAGTTGGGACTGGAGAACCTTACTCCGGCAATGATTAGCTCGCCGTCATGCCACCGCGACGCAGCACTTCCACCACCGGCGCAACCTGCTCCTGCCGACCCAAGGCCTCGCCAACGCGCTGCAGGGCGTCAGCCAGAGCGGCCGGAGCGTCATCGCGCAAGTTGGCATGGCCGACCTTGCGACCTTCGCGGGCCTGCTTGCCGTAGTCGTGCCAATGGCCGGAAGCTTCAGCCAGTACAGGCTTGGCGTCGGGCATCTGCCCCAGCCAGTTCAGCATGCAGGCGTGGCCGAGCATGCGGGTATCGCCCAACGGCAGGCCAAGCACGGCGCGGAGGTGGTTCTCGAACTGCGAGGTTTCAGCACCGTCGCTGGTCCAATGACCCGAATTGTGCACGCGCGGCGCCATTTCGTTGGCCAGCAGCGCATCGCCGCGGCAGAACAGCTCCAGCGCGAACACGCCAACATAGTCCAAGCGCTCGGCAACGCGGCGCGCATAGGCAACCGCAGTAGCCTGCTGCTCGGCAGACAACACCGCCGGAGCCAGACTGGCCGACAGCACACCGTCCACATGCCAATTGGCAGTCAGCGGCCAAGCGCGGAACTCACCATCGCGACCACGTACGGCCACCACACTGACTTCCCGCTCAAACGCCACAAAGCCTTCGAGGATCAGCCCGGTCTTGTCGACCTGTGCGCCCAGGGTCTGCCAAGCCGCATCGATATCTGCCGCTTCGCGGATGCGGAACTGGCCCTTGCCGTCATAGCCCAGCCGCCGCGTCTTGAGAATGCACGGCAGGCCGAACTCGGCGACTTTGGCGGCCAGCTCGTCGCGGCTGCGGATATCGGAAAACGCCGGCAACGCAATGCCCAGTTCCTGGAACAAGGTTTTTTCGCTGAGCCGATCCTGCGCCACCGCCAGCGCGGCCGGATTCGGAAACACCGGCTTGCGCTCGGCCAGCCAATGCGCACTGGCGGCCGGCACGTTTTCGAAATCGAAGGTGATCACATCGACCTTGGCAGCGAACTCCGCCAAGGCATCGGTGTCATCGAAGTTGCCCACCTGCAACGGCGCCACCTGCCCAGCACAAGCATCAGCAGCCGGATCGAACACCACGAAACGCAGGCCCAGCGGAGCACCCGCCAGCGCCATCATGCGGGCCAGCTGCCCGCCGCCCAGAATGCCCACCGTGATCATTGGCGCGGATCATCCGCAGCCATCACATCTTCGGTCTGGCGTGCGCGGAAGGCTTCCAGCGCAGCACCGATCTGCGGCTGCTCGGCGGCCAGCATGGCCGCGGCGAACAGGGCTGCATTGGAAGCGCCTGCATTGCCGATGGCAAAGGTCGCCACCGGGATGCCAGCCGGCATCTGCACGATCGACAGCAGCGAATCCATGCCATTGAGCGCCTTGGATTGCACCGGCACGCCCAGCACCGGCACCGCGGTCTTGGCAGCCAGCATGCCCGGCAGGTGCGCCGCGCCACCGGCGCCGCCGATGATTGCGCGCAGGCCACGCGGGCCCGCCTGCTCGGCATAGCTGAACAGCACATCCGGGGTCCGGTGCGCTGAAACTACCTTTACTTCATACGGAACGCCCAAAGCATCAAGCTTTTGAGCGGCGTGCTGCATGGTTTCCCAGTCTGAGCGGGAACCCATCACGATGCCGACTAGCGGCGCGGGGTGGTTGGGGGTCATTGGCCGTCACCTGCTGCAAAGACGTATTCTAGCCGTCTTCCCCGCAAGACCACGACCTGATGGACCGCAAACTGCTCGACCTGCTCGTCTCCCCCGACACCCGCCAGCCGCTGTTCCTGCTGGAAAGCGCCGGCCTGGAAGCCCTCAACCGCGCCATCAGCGCCGGCAGCGTGACCCGCGCCGACGGCAGCCCGCAGACCCAGCCGCTGCGCGAAGCCCTGATCAGCGGCGACCGCAAGCAGGTATTTCGCGTCGATGACGGCATTCCGGTGCTGCTGGCCGATGAAGCCATCGCCACCGCCCAGATCACCGACTTCCCGGCCAAATAATGCTGCCACACCCGCCGCTGGCCCCGCCGCAGGAACAGATTGACGCCGATGTCGCCCGCGCCCTGGCTGAGGACATCGGCACTGGCGACGTCACCGCCGCGCTGCTGCCCGATGCCGCCGACGTCGCCTACCTGCTGTGCAAGCAGGACGCGGTGATCGCCGGCCGCCCCTGGTTCGACGCCACCCATCGTGCGTTGGACCCGCAGGTACAGATCGATTGGCGGGTACTGGAAGGCGACCACGTCAGCGCCGGTACGGTGCTGGCAACCCTGCGCGGGCGCAGCCGCAGCCTGGTCAGCGCCGAGCGCACCTCGCTCAACTTCCTGCAGACCCTGTCCGGCACCGCCACCATCACCGCGCGCTACGTCGCGGCGGTGGCAGGCACCAAGGCACGCATCCTCGACACCCGCAAAACCCTGCCCGGCCTGCGCCTTGCGCAGAAGTACGCGGTTCGCTGTGGCGGCGGCGACAACCACCGCATCGGCCTGTTCGATACGGTGATGCTGAAAGAGAACCACATCCGCGCCGCCGGCTCGTTGACTGCTGCCGTGCACGCCGCACGCGCGCAGCAACCCACGCTGCCCCTGGTAGTCGAAGTGGAGGACCTGCAGCAATTGCAGGAGGCCTTGGCTGCTGGCTGCGAGCGCATCCTGATCGACGACTTCAGTGCAGCGATGCGCCGCGATGCCGTGCGCATCACCGCAGGGCGGATTCCACTGGAAGTCTCCGGCAGCGTCGACATGACCACGCTGCGTGCCATCGCCGAAGACGGCGTGGATTGCATCTCCATCGGCGGCCTGACCAAGCACGTGCAGGCCATCGATCTGTCGCTGAAACTGGGCCCGCCGCCGCGCTGACTCACGGCACGCACACGACCCCGGCTGCGACACTCCCCCAATATCCCTCGCGGAGCCTGCTGTGGCATATCGATTTCTGTTGTGCGGCCTGACCCTGCTGCTACCGGCGCTGCCCGCGATGGCAGCCGAAGCCTGCGACGTACCGCCGCGCTTTGGCCTGAGTGAAACCGCCAAGGCTGTGGTCGCAGCCGCCTGCGGCGAGCACCGCCTGTGGTATCGCCCCTTCATCGACCGCGATGGCCGCATCGCCAGCCTCGGCGTTACCGAGGCCGAGAACGAGCATCTGGCCGATAACGGCCTGATTGCCTGGCAGCGAGTGGTCAGCTATTGGCGCGACAGCGGCACGCTGAGCCCGATGGGCGCCATTGCTGGCGCCAGCAGCTGCGCGCAACCGGCCGGCAACCGCTACACAGATAGCGACTGCCGCGCGTTCCTGATCGACAACCCGTGGTCGGCCGCCTTCATCTCCTGGGTGATGACACGCGCATCGGTGCCGGGCTTCGTCCGCTCGCCGCGCCATATCGACTACATCCGCGCCGCCTATCAAGGCGGCAGCAACGGCATGCCGTACCGCCTGGCCGACCCAGCCAACGAGAAGCCCGCTCCCGGCGACATGCTGTGTTTCCTGCGCGACCGCAGCAGCACCTTGAACTACGCCGGGCTGGTCCAGGCGCTGGGCAGCGGCCGTGCCGGCAACTGGAAGTCGCATTGCGAAATCGTGGTCAGCGCCAATATGGGCGGCGACCGCACGCTCTACCTAATCGGCGGCAACGTCGCCAACTCGGTGGTGATGCGCAAGCTCATGCTCGACCGCACCGGCCTGCTCGAACTGCCAAAAACCGGCGCTGCGCAGACACCGAGCTCACCGATTGAGCAGAGTTGCTCGCCGGGCCACGAAGAAGAGTGCAACCTCAATCGACAGGACTGGGCTGCACTGTTGAAGCTGACCGCAACCAACCCCGCACCGGCATTCAATTCGACCGCGCCCTTGCCGCCACCTCCGGACGAGCCGATTCCAGCACCTATCACCCGCTGAGGCTTGCAGGCGCACAGGCGACTGCTGCGAACAGAGGGCTGCGCATGGATGAGCAGATCGCCTAAAGTGCTCGCATGCCTAGCCTCCTTATTTTGATGATTGTCGGCGCGATTGGTTTTGCGTTCTGGGACCGCTCCCGCGCCGCTGCCGACCGCGCCACCGAACTTGGCCGTAACGCCTGTCGCGCTGCCGACGTGCAATGGCTGGACCAGAGCGTGCACAGCACCGGCCTGCGCCTGTGCCGCCTGCCCAACGGCTGGCTGGGCTTCGAGCGCAGCTTCCGTTTCGACTATTCCTACGACGGCCAGGACCGCCACACAGGCCGCATGGTGCTGCGCGGCCGCGAACTGATCTCGTTCAGCGGCCCGGCCGCCGCCCAGATCGGCCGCCTGCGCAAAAGCACCGAAGAAGCAGAAGACATCTGATTCACCGTAGTGCCGAGCCATGCTCGGCAGAAGCCTTACCGACAAACCCATAACGCTGCATGCATTTTGTGGGAGCGGCGTTAGCCGCGAAGCCGATGCACTGGAAGTTGAGCACATGCCAGCGACCTGACAGAACCCCGGCTTCGCGGCTTACGCCGCTCCCACAAGCACCTGCCGGCGGCGCGTGGAAAGCCCCAGCCGAGCATCGCTCGGCGCTACACAAAGCCCGCAAACAAAACCGCCGCCTTGCGGCGGCGGTGGGATTATTTGACTACCCGCAGGAACGGACGCTTTGCCGCAGGCTGCGGACGCTCTGGCGGATCGGTCGGCGGCGTATCGTCGTCATCCGGCGTGGTCTCGGTGCCCGGAATGTCATCCGGCAAGGCCATGCCCTGCCCGGTCTCGCGCGCGTAGACAGCCAAGATGGCCGAGATCGGCACGTAAACGGGGAAACTGGTTCCGGAAAAGCGCGCAGTGAAGCTCACCGCGTCATTGTCGATATGCAGGCCAACAACCGCGCGCTCGGCAATATTGAGCACTACCCGCTCTTCCTTGACGGCACTGCTCGGCACCTGCACGCCGGGAACCCCGGCATCAACCATCACGTGCGGCGTCATGCCGTTGTCGTTGATCCACTCGACCAGCGCCCGCAACAGATACGGGCGATGGCTGCTCATCCGGAAAGTTTCTTCAGTCATTGCATAAGTGTACGCGGCATTGAAGCGCGATCACCGCCTGGCGGCGGTGATCGATAAGTTCGGATACAGCCGGCAGTTGCTCAGCCCGGCAGTTCGCGCAGCTTCTTTTCCTGATCGGTCAGGCTACGAACGAAGGCCGGATGGCGGAAAAAGCGATTGCCATAATCCTCGATCGCCTTGCCATCCTTGGGCAGCGCAACGCCCAGCGATTCCAGCCGCCAGATGATCGGCGCAATGGCGCAGTCAGCCAGACTCATTTCCGGGTTGAGGAAGAACTTGGAGGCCTTGAACAAGGGCACCGACTGCGCGACCAGCTCCTTCAAGCGCTTGCGGCCAGCCTCAGCCTGGGTCTTGTTGCCCATCTGAATGGCCTGCACCTGCGGGACCCAGTCATGTTCGATGCGCAGCATCGCCAGACGCAACCGTGCGCGCGACAAGGGGTCAACCGGCATCAACGGCGGGTGCGGATAGCGCTCGTCCAGATACTCACTCACCACCGAAGCGGCATACAGCACCAACTCGCGCTCAACCAGGGTCGGCACGGAGTGGTACGGATTCAGATCGATCAGATCTTCCGGCGGGTTCTGCGCATCGACCGGCACCAGATCGTAAGTCACGCCCTTGGCCGCCAGCACCAACCGCACCCGGTGACACAGGGCATCGTCGTTTGCAGAGAACAAGGTCAGGGTATTACGCATACGCACACTCGCCGCCATCAAAGGCTCTCCATCGGTCGGATTCCGCCAACCTTACGGCCCCGCCAGCACATTGCCGACGGTGACCACGGTTACCCGAGTGTGCCAAGCCACAGGCGCAGTTGCCAAGGCCCCCTGCGCACAGCCCCCGGCTTGCACCCAGCTCAATGCACGTCTTTCCAGTACTCGGTCTTGACCAGATAGGCCAGGAAGGTGAGCAGGGCCAGGAACAACACCACCCAGACGCCAAGGCTTTGCCGCTTCAGCGCGGCTGGCTCGCCGGCATATTCCAGGAAATTGGTGATGTCACGCACGGTCTGATCGTAGCTACGCGGGTCAACCTTGCCCGGCTGGGCCAACGTGAGCCCTGTTACCGGCGGCTCCAGCCCTTCCTGCTCTGGCTTGCCGTGGATCGCGTGCTGCATGCCCTGCAGCTCCCACAATGGGTTGGGCATCGAGGCATTCGGGAACACGCTGTTGTTCCAGCCCAGCGGCCGCGACTCGTCCACATAGAACGATTTGAGATAGCTGTAGACCCAATCGCTACCACGCACCCGCGAAATCAGGCTCAGGTCCGGCGGCATCTTGCCGAACCACTTGGTCGCCTCATCGTGCGGCATCGCCACCTGGATCTGCTCGCCGTAGGCGGCACCGGTGAAGTTCAGGTTATCCATCACCTGTTGCTCGGTCAGGCCGAGGTCTTCGCCCATGCGCGAGTAACGCAGGTACTTCAGCGAATGACAGCCCGAGCAGTAGCTCATGTAAGCCTGAGCACCACGCTGCAACGATGCGCGATCGCCCAGGTCATTGCCCGCCTGCATCAGCTTGCCGCCACCGGAAGCAAACGCCGGGACACAGAACAGCATCGCGGCAGCCATCGCCAACCGCACAATCCACTTGTCAGTCATGCGTCGTCACCCGGTCCGGTACCTGCTTGGTGCTGTCGATCTTCGTCCACAGCGGCATGGTGATGAAGAAACCAAAGTACAGGAAGGTCAGCACGCGACCCACCCAGGTCTCCCAGATCGCCGTGCCCGGGCCGGAACCAATCACACCCAACCAAACGAAGCACACCACCAGGATGCCCAGCATCACCTTGGAGATCGGGCCACGGTAGCGGACTGACTTGACCTTGGCCTTGTCCAGCCACGGCACCAGGAACAGGATGGCGATGGCCGAGAACATCACCATCACACCACCGAGCTTGTTCGGGATCACCCGCAACATCGCGTAGTACGGCGTGTAGTACCAGACCGGTTTGATGTGCTCCGGGGTCACCAGCCGGTTGGCCTCGGTGAAGTTGTCATGCTCGAGGAACAGACCACCAAATACCGGTGCGAAGAAGATGATGAAAGCTGCCAAGGTAAGCAGGAAGCAGACACCAAACAGATCCTTGACCGTGTAGTACGGGTGGAACGGAATGCCATCGGTCGGCGCGGTCGGCGACCAGCGGTTGCCCTTGGGCCCCTTCTTGATCTCGACGCCGTCTGGATTATTGGAACCTACTTCGTGCAGCGCACCCAGATGCAGCACCACCAGCAACAGCAGCACCAGCGGCATCGCGATCACGTGCAAGGCGAAGAAGCGGTTGAGCGTGGCATCGCCGGGCAGGTAGTCACCCATGATCCATTCGGTAAGGCCATTGCCGATCACCGGGATGGCACCGAACAGCGAGATGATGACCTTGGCACCCCAGAACGACATCTGACCCCAGGGCAGCACGTAACCCATGAAAGCTTCGGCCATCAGCACCAGGTAGATCAGCATGCCGAGGATCCACACCAGCTCGCGCGGCTTCTTGTAGCTGCCGTACATCAGCCCGCGGAACATGTGCAGGTAGACCACGATGAAGAACAGCGAGGCACCGGTACTGTGCATGTAGCGGATCAGCCAACCCCACTCCACGTCACGCATGATGTACTCGACCGAGGCAAACGCCTCGGCCGCACTGGGCTTGAAGTGCATCGTCAGGAAGATGCCGGTGACGATCTGGTTGACCAGAATCACCATTGCCAGCGAGCCGAAGTAGTACCAGAAGTTGAAGTTCTTCGGCGCGTAATACTCGCTCACATGCTTGCGGTATACCGGCACCAGGCCGGGCGCGCGCTCATTGACCCAGTCGGCCACGCCGCTGACGGTGCGGGTAAGAATGTTGTCGGCCATGATCAGGCTGCTCCCTGCGGATCAACGCCAATGACAAGGGTGTTGTCATCCATATAGTGGTGCGGCGGCACCAGCAGGTTGATCGGCGCCGGCACGTCCTGGAACACGCGCCCGGACATGTCGAAACGCGACTTGTGGCAGGGGCAGAAATAGCCGCCCTTCCACTGCGCGTCGTAGGGCTCGGGGCGGATCTCGGCAACCATCTCCGGCGAGCAGCCAAGATGGGTACACAGGCCTACCAGCACGGATACATCCGGCTTGATCGAGCGGAATTCGGGGTTGCCCTTGAGCACGTAGTCCGGCTGCTGGTCCTTGTTGCCGGACTCCGGATCCTTGAGCCGTGCATCCAGGGTAGGCAATGCCTGCAGGATGGCCTTGGAACGTTTGACGATCCAGATTGGCTGGCCGCGCCATTCCAGGATCAGCCGCTGGCCTTCCTGCAAAGCGCTGATATCGGCAGTCACCGGGGCACCGGCCAACTTGGCACGGGCGCTGGGATTCCACGACTTGATGAAAGGAACTGCTGCGAAACCAACACCGACTGCCCCGACCACAGCGGTGGTCGCTGTCAAAAACCGCCGACGTCCGGTGTTGACTGGATCATTTACCCCATCGTTTGCCATCCGGCACTCCGATAATGATTAGGTAGCTAGAGGCTGCCAGCGGCCTGGTGGGGGCCAGTCCGCTATGAATCGAATCGTTCCGGAGTGTAGCGGAACGCTTAACGCTGACACAACGCGATCAAACACCAGTCCGCGAAATTTGTCACGGCCTGCTGCAACAGAATCATTCGGGGACAGTCTACTGGCGCGTGGCCAGTTCGCCACGGTAGCGGTCGGCCAACTGTGCGACGCGCTGCACGTAGTACTGGGTTTCCTTGTACGGGGGCACACCGCCATGGCGGTCCACCGCACCTTCGCCTGCGTTGTAGCCCGCTGCGGCCAAGGTCAGGTTGCCATTGAAACGACGCAGCAACCACGACAGGTATTGCACGCCACCGCGGATGTTCTGGCTGGCGTCATAGGAATCGGACACCCCGAAGCGGCGTGCGGTAGGCGGCATCAACTGCATCAGCCCTTGGGCTCCGGCACGACTGAGCGCGGTCGGGTTGAACGCCGACTCGGCATGGATGATGGCGCGCACCACCGCTTCCTCGACACCGAACTCGCGCGCGGCCGAGGCAATCTCGGTGCTGTAGGCCTGGGTGTTCAGCCGCACCGAGCCGAAGTTGACCTTTGAGTTCACGCCGCAGGCAAAGCAGCGCTCGATATAACTGTATTGAATGGTGCGCACCGCGCCGATATTGGCCACCTGGGTCGGCCGGCTGCTGGTGTAGTGGCGCACTCCATCTTTCATATAAGAGTAGACCTGCCCGCTGATCACCCGCTGCGCCCGGCCTGCAGCTGCTGGCGCTGGCGTGGGCGGCACTGCGGTGGGGGCGGCCTGCGCGGCTACTGCCGTCGAGCCACCACTGTCACCGGTTGCGGGAGTCGCCGCCTGCACCGCCACAGCGGCCGGGGAGGCGACGGGCGCTGGGACCGGCGGCACATAGCGCGGTACGTCGCGGGTCGGCCGATAACTGCTGACCACACTGCAGCTCGCGCCACTGACGCGCTTGCTGACGTAATTGGGCACTCCATCGCTGCCAACACACTTATATAGCGTGCCTGCACTGGCCGGCAAAGCGACCAACGCTGCTGCGAGAATGCCGGTGATCCCCAAAATCCCCTTCATGGGCGGGAGTCTCCCAGCTTCGCCGGGGCTTGCCAAGTATTTGACGCAGCCGTTTTCGTGCAGGAGCCGGCAGACCGATACAATAGGCAGCTACGAATGCAGCCCCAGCGGCTGCGTGCCCGCCCACCCGTCTGGAATAAGCGCCATGCCCGGGACGCCAGCTACCCCCTTGCCGATCACGGCCGGCTCTGCCGCGCCTACTGTTGAAATGACCACACCTGAATTGATTCCCCTGCCCGGCCAGCGGCCGACGGTTGCCGGCGGCGCGCGCGGCAAGCCCAGCGATGGCTCGCCATCGCGCGGAAAGCTCTATATCAAGACCCACGGTTGCCAGATGAACGAGTACGACTCGACCAAGATGGCCGACGTTCTCGCCGCCGCCGAGGGCCTGGAGCTGACCGACAACCCCGAAGAAGCCGACGTGGTACTGGTCAACACCTGCTCCATCCGCGAAAAGGCGCAGGAGAAGGTGTTCAGCCAGCTCGGCCGCTGGAAGGCGCTCAAGGCCAATGGCCGCGACGTCATCATCGGTGTCGGCGGCTGCGTGGCCTCGCAGGAAGGCGAAGCCATCGTCAAGCGCGCGCCCTATGTGGACCTGGTGTTCGGCCCGCAGACCCTGCACCGCCTGCCGGAGCTGATCCGCGCCCGCCGCGAGCAGAACAAGCCGCAGGTGGACATCAGCTTCCCCGAGATCGAGAAGTTCGACCGCATGCCCGAGCCGCGTGCCGAGGGCCCATCGGCCTTCGTCTCGATCATGGAAGGCTGCTCCAAGTACTGCTCGTTCTGCGTGGTGCCGTACACCCGTGGCACCGAGGTCAGCCGTCCGTTCGAGGACGTGCTGGTCGAATGCGCCCAGCTCGCTGAGCAAGGCGTACGCGAGATCAATCTGCTCGGCCAGAACGTCAACGCCTACCGCGGCCCGTATGGCGATGGTGAGATTGCCGACCTTGGCCTGCTGATCCGCACCCTTGCCGAAATCGACGGCATCGGCCGCATCCGCTTCACCACCTCGCACCCGCTGGAATTCAGCGATTCGTTGGTGGACGCTTACCGCGACGTGCCGAAACTGGCCAACTACCTGCACCTGCCGGTACAGGCCGGCAGCGACCGCGTGCTCAGTGCGATGAAGCGCGGCTACACCGCCCTGGAATTCAAGTCCAAGATCCGCAAGTTGCGTGCAGTACGGCCCGACATCTCGATCAGCTCGGACTTCATCGTTGGTTTCCCAGGTGAAACCGATGCCGATTTCGAGAAGACCATGAAGCTGATCGAGGACGTGGGCTTCGACCAGAGCTTCTCCTTCATCTATTCGCGCCGCCCCGGCACCCCCGCCGCCGACCTGGAAGACACCACCAGCGATGCCGACAAGCACGCCCGGCTGTCGCGGTTGCAGGCGCAGATCAATGAGCATGCCGCTGGCATCTCCGCGAACATGGTCGGCACGGTGCAGACGGTGCTGGTCGAAGGCCCATCGCGCAAGGACCCGAACGAGCTGACCGGCAAGACCGAGAACATGCGTTCGGTGAACTTCCCGGCCAGTTCGCGACTGATCGGCCAGTTTGTGGATGTGCTGATCACTGAGGCCTTCAGCAATTCGTTGCGTGGGCGGGTGGCTACGCAGGATTGAGGTCGGGGCCGCGACTGCTGTTGCTGTGCTTTCTTACGGAAGGTGGGCTGCGCGGGTTAGAGGCGGGGTCCCCCCTAGTCCGAAGCAGGAGCGCCCTCACCCCCTGCCCCCGCTCCGCGCCCCGGCCCTTGCGCTGGCGCAAGGTCGTTCGATGGGCAGCGAACCAGTGGTTCGCAAGCTGCCCCTCTCACCCTGCTGGCGGGAGAGGGGAACAGCCGTCGTTGCTCGTTTCTGCTTTGAAAAACCGGCGCTGCTCGTTTTCGCTTCTTACCGCTCGCCTTTGCCCCAGCACTGCGGTCATTTATTCGCCACACCGACTCAGAGCCCGCCGTTGCTGGGCTGCGCGCGGTTATCCACACGTTCATCCCGAATCGATCCACACAAATTGTGGACAACTCGTTAGCCGCAAACCATCAAATGTGGCTGTTTTTTGACCAATCCGCCAAGAGGCTTATGCCGCAAGGTCTGGACAGGGATATCCACAGCTTGGCCCACGCCACATCCACATCCGCTGTGGAGAAGCCTGACAACAGCTCCCGCGCTGGTGGTCCGCCAGCCACGGGGGTACCCTTCCATGGTCCAAGGCACGGCTTCGCCGGCCAGTAACTGTCAGTGAAAATGACTACCACTACGCATCGCGACTTCACTCTCGACCCGGTTGATAACGAGCGGCTGGCCAATCTGGCTGGGCCGTTCGACGAGCATCTGCGCCAGGTAGAACTCAAACTCGGCGTGGAAATCGCCAACCGCGGCCATATTTTCCGCGTCAGCGGCCCGGGTAAAACCGCGCTGGAAGCGGAGAAGCTGCTTAAAGCCCTCTACATGGAAGCGGCTGACGCAATCTTCGACAGCCACGCCATCCACCTGCGCTTGAACCGCGCCAACGTCGATCACGTGACCGAGCAGGCCTATGAAGCGCAGGAAGTAGCGATCAAGGTCAAGCGTGGCACCGTGCGTGGCCGCGGCCTCAATCAGGCCAGCTACCTGCACCAGATCGCCACCCACGACATCAGCTTCGGCATCGGCCCGGCCGGTACCGGCAAGACCTTCCTGGCGGTGGCGATGGCCGTGGACGCGCTGAACGAATCACGGGTGCAACGCCTGATCCTGGTACGCCCGGCAGTGGAAGCCGGCGAGAAGCTGGGCTTCCTGCCAGGTGACCTGACCCAGAAGGTCGACCCTTACCTGCGCCCGCTGTACGACGCCCTGTACGAAATGCTCGGCGTGGAAAAGGTCGCCAAGCTGCTGGAGCGCAATGTCATCGAGATCGCACCGCTGGCCTATATGCGCGGCCGCACCCTCAATGACGCCTTCGTGATCCTCGACGAGGCGCAGAACACCACCATCGAACAGATGAAGATGTTCCTGACCCGCCTGGGCTTCGGCTCGACCGCGGTGGTCACCGGCGACCTGACCCAGACCGACCTGCCCAAACACATCAAATCCGGCCTGCGCGACGGCATAGAAGTGCTGCGTGGCGTGGACGGGGTCAGCTTCACCTTCTTTGAATCGCGCGACGTGGTGCGCCACCCGCTGGTGGCCCGCATCGTCAGCGCCTATGACCGCCGCGATCTGCAGCAGGTCAAACCCGGAGCAAGCGAATGACCAAGGGTCCCGTGCGTCTTGATGTCGCGGTCAGCTACGCCCTGCCCCGCGCCGGCCTGCCAGCAGCGGTGAGCTTCCGTCGCTGGGTGGCTGCTGCCTTGAAAGGCCGCATCCGCGAGGCCGACCTGGCCATCCGCGTGGTCGACGCCAAGGAAGGTCAGTCACTGAACCGCCATTACCGGGGTAAGGACTACGCCACCAACGTACTCAGCTTTCCGGCCGAGCTGCCCGAAGGCCTACCCAAGGGAGTGAAGTTCCCCTTGCTCGGCGATCTGGTGATCTGCGCTCCGGTAGTCGCCCGCGAGGCCGAGGAGCAGGACAAAGCGCTCAATGCCCACTACGCCCACCTCACCGTGCACGGCGTGCTGCATCTGCTGGGCTGGGACCACGAGGACAACAAGGAAGCCGAAGCCATGGAGCAATTGGAACGCGAGATCCTGGCTGATCTGGGCATCGCAGATCCCTACGCAGGGGAACGTTGAGATAGTGGCTCTAAACCTCCTTGGTTGAAGCTTGAAGCCGGCAGCGATTCATCGTTCAATGCTTCCAGCACATGTCTCGGAGTTCCAAGAATGAAGGACCGTTCGCTACTCCCCCACCTTTCGATACTGTTGATGCTCGTCGTGGTTATCGCGGGCGCCTTTAAATATGCTGAGAGGCTCTACTTGAGAGATGTTCCGCTCAAGCAGATCTCTCTGATTCTCCTGGCCGCACTGGCGATGCTGGCACTGCTGCCGCTGTTGCTGCGCGGCCTGCAAGCCATCGCCAGCACCCGTCTCGGACGTTTTCTGCGAGCGGCGATCGCGCTGACCTTCTGTCTCTCCTTGGCAACGACCATCCTGACGGGGCCATTAGCTCCCTTGTTATCTTCGGCCACCGGCACCAGTGCCATCCCGGTAGCCAACGTGCCGATATTGATGATCAGCGCCATGATCGCCTTGCTGACGGCGCCGATCGGTTGGCGGGCCATTGCCGGCTTTGTGAGCGGTCGTTCCACCGATTCAATGCCTTTTTTCAGAGCTTCGCCAATGGCACTGGGCATCACGTTCGCCCTTGCCATGGCCTTTCTCGCGCTGGCCCCTGTATTTATTGACGCACTGAGCGCGGCGGAAATGCAGATCGAATGGTCCATCACAGCTGGGTTATTGGTACTGGCTCCGGCCGTATTCCTGTTCTGTGTGGTGACTGCTGTCCCGTTGATCTTCCTGCTGCGCTTGTTGCAGCTCGGTGGCGACTGGATGCGTCAACGCCACACGACCCACTGAAACACTCTCCACCTTCGCCATAATTGCCGCCGTGCCTTTGCTCCGTTCTCTTCCAATCTGCTTGTTGGGCAGCATCTCATCTCTGGCTGTCGCCGCCCCCGGCGCAGCCATCGACCTGCCTGCCCTGATCGAATGCCGGCAGAGCGTCAGCGAGTTCGCTGCACTGGCACCTATCGCCAATGACCCGCTGAAGGCGGTAACCCTTGGCTGGCGTCCCTTGCCGCAGGGCAACCTGTTCATGGCCGAGTACATGTTGAACACCCCGATCACGGTGTTCGGCCACAGCGCCGACCATATCGCCATGGCCGGCGGCACCGTCATCGCCATCCTCGACATGCCCGATCCGCGCCCGCTGGCCAAACAGCTGGAGCTGGAAACCGGCTACGACGCCCCTGACAAGTTCATGGCCGGCCGCGAGCTGGTCAGCCGCGACGTCAACGACGCCAAGACCGGCGAGGCCTTGATTGAATCGGTGATCCTGGGCGTGTCCACGGTCAAATCCCACCCGGGTAAAACCCTGGCCGGCTGCACCTACAGCCTGGACCTGCCTGCCGAGGGAGAGGCCCCGCCGGCCCCGGCCAAGCCAGACCAGACCCCGGCCGATGCGCCGCCGGTAACCCCCAGCGTGCAGACCCCTGCCTCGCCGGCGGCTTGAACAGGCCGCGGCAAACATCCTGCTAGACTTGTCGGCACCGCCCGGCGTGCCGGGTGCAGTCAAACCAAGAGATGTCTGAAGACGACAGTAGTACCTCGCCCGAAAACGGCGAGAAGAAGCGTAGCTGGCTGGAGCGCCTGGGTTCGGCGTTCTCCAGCGAACCCCACACCCGCGACGAGCTGGTTGGCATCCTGCAGACGGCACAGCAGGACGGCCTGATCGCCGCAGACACCCTGCGGATGATGGAAGGCGCCATTTCGGTGGCCGAGCTGACCGTCGGCGACGTGATGATCCCGCGCTCGCACATGGTGTCGCTGCCGGTGGACCGGCCTTTCATCGAGCTGATGAAGCAGGTGGTCGATTCCGGCCATTCGCGCTTCCCGGTGCACGGTGAGAACAAGGACGACATCCTCGGCATCCTGCTGGCCAAGGACCTGTTGCGCGGCGTGGTCGCCGACAACAGCCATGCCAGCGTGCGCGAGCTGCTGCGCCCGGCGGTGCTGATCCCGGAGTCCAAGAAGCTCAATGTGCTGCTCAAGGAGTTCCGGCTCTCGCGCAACCACATGGCGATCGTGGTGGACGAGTACGGCGGTGTCGCCGGCCTGGTCACCATCGAGGACGTGCTGGAGCAGATCGTCGGCCAGATCGACGACGAGCACGACGAGACCGAAGACCACACCTCGCAGATCGCCATCCTCGCCGATGGCCGCTACGTGGTGGACGCACTGACCACCATCGGTGATTTCAATGAGCGCTTCGGCGCTGAGTTCTCCGATGATGATTACGACACCATCGGCGGACTGGTCACCGAGGCCGTCGGCCATCTGCCGGAAATCGGCGATGAGCTGACCCTGGAGCGCTTCGTTTTCCGGGTGGCCAAGGCCGATGCACGCCGCGTGCAGGCCTTCCACGTCACCATCCTGCCACCTGAAGACCAGGACGAAGCTTGATCACCCTGCGCCTGCCGCGGCTGCTGTCCGCGTTTGCGTCGTTGTTCCTGCTGCTGGCCGCGATGGCCAGCAGCGCACAACCGGCCGCCAACCAACCCAGCGAAACCAATGCACACCCGGCACCGCGCATCGGCGTGGTGACCATGCTGCCGGGCGAAGTGTTCTTCGAACGCTTCGGCCATGACGCACTGGTGGTACTGGACCCGGCTAGCGGGCAGGCAACTTCGTACAACTTTGGCTTCTTCGACCCGTCCGAGCCGGATTTCATCGGCAACTTCGTGCGCGGCAAGATGATGTACTACCTGGTCGCCCTGCCGCTGGAGCAGGACCTGGCGCAGTACGAGAGCGTCGGCCGTGGCGCAAACATCCAATGGCTGGACCTGCCGCCTGCGCAGGCACAGGCGCTGGCCGATGCACTGGCCGAACGCGCCAAGCCCGAAAATGCGCGCTACCGCTACGACTACTTCACCGCCAACTGCGCCACCATGGTGCGCGACAGCCTGGACCAGGCCATGGGCGGTGCCCTGCAATCGCAGCTGGCCGGCCGTTCGCGTGGCAACAGCTACCGCAGCGAATCGGTGCGACTGGCCTCGCCTTCGCCGTGGATGTGGCTGGGCTTTGACATCGGCCTGGGCCCGAATGCCGACCAGCCGCTATCGCGTTGGCAGGAAGCCTTCGTTCCCATGCGTCTGGCTGACAGTCTGCGCGAAGTACGCAACAGTGAAGGCCGGCCACTGGTACAGGCAGAGCAGGAACTGCTGCCGCAACGTCTGCCGCCCGAGCCAAAAGAAAAACAGCGCTCCTGGTGGCCGTGGCTGCTGGTCGGCCTTGCCGTCGTCGCTGCGCTATATGCCGCACGCCGCAAGCCGCGTCTGATTGGCGGTCTTGCCCTGCCGTTCTGGCTGTTCTGCGGCATTGCTGGTGGCCTGCTGACCTTCCTGTGGGGCTTCAGCGAGCACCAGGCCGCCTGGGCCAACCGCAACCTGCTGCTGCTCAGCCCGCTGGCACTGTTGTTGATCCCCGGCGCATGGAGTCTGTTGCGCGGGCGTCAACCGCGCGCCTGGTTCCGGGTCGTCCTGTGGCTGATGACCGGCATTGCGCTGCTTGCGCTACCGCTGCATTGGCTGTCGCTGCAAGCGCAGTTCAACATGCAATGGATCGTGCTGCTGCTGCCCATACACCTCGCACTGGCGCTGATCCTTGGGCGCCGCAGCTTGGCGTTACCGGCCAGCTGAGGCACGATGCCGGGATGACTACCGGCATCACTCCAACTCCCGCCCAGGCCAACCCGGCCTGCGTGATCAATTGCACTTGGTACGGTGCCGACGGCACCCAGCGCCCACTGGACCTGGACAGCATCAGCGACGTACTCGCCGATGATGCCAAGGGCTTCGTCTGGGTCGGCCTGTACGAGCCCAGCGACGCGATCCTGGACAAGGTGCAGGAAGAATTCGACCTGCATCCACTGGCGATCGAAGACACCCGCAAAGCCCATCAGCGGCCCAAGATCGAAACCTACGGCAATTCACTGTTCGTCGTGGTGCACACCGCCCAGGTTGTGGACGAACGTATCCGCTACGGTGAAACGCATGCCTTCCTCGGCCCACGCTTCCTGGTGACGGTGCGCCACGGTGCCTCGCTGTCGTATGCACCGGTGCGCGCGCGGCTGGAACAGGAGCCCGAACTGCTGGCGATGGGCCCCTCGTTCTGCCTGTACTCGGTGCTGGATGCGGTGGTCGATCACTACCTGCCAATCACCGACAGCTTCCGCGACACCCTGGACCTGTTGGAGAAAAACATCTTCGCCGACACCTATGAGCGACGCACGGTGATCCGTCTGTACGAGCTCAAGCGTGAGCTCAACAAGATGCGGCTGGCAGTTGCACCACTGCAGGATGCCTTGGCTCAGCTGCAGCGCAACCAGGCGCAGTTGATCAACGAAGAAGTGCGGCTCTATCTGCGCGATGTGCAGGACCATGCCGCCCGGGTCAACGAAGCCATCGACACCTTGCGCGAAATGCTGGGCACCGCGCTGAGCGTGAACCTGTCACTGGTGACGCTGGCACAGGGTGAAACGGTCAAGCAACTCGGTGCTTGGGCAGCGCTGTTGGCGGCGCCGACCCTGGTCACCAGCTGGTATGGCATGAACTTCGCAAATATGCCGGAGCTGGCCGGGCGCTATGCCTACCCGCTGCTGATGGCAGGCGTCGGCGTGATCTGCGTGGTGCTGTACCGCCTGTTCAAACGTTCCGGCTGGCTTTGATCAGCCACTTAGTCTTTCGAGAGAGCAACCATGCAGCACGACCACTCCAATCCTGCACGCCGCAACTTCCTGCGCAATACGCTGATTGCCAGCGCCGCCGCGCTGCCGTTGTCGCAACTGGCATCGGCGCAGACCGCCAGCAGCAACGAAAACGTATTACCGGAATCGATGCGCGCCCTGAAATCGGTCGCTGCGCAGGTTGTACCAATCAGCAACGATGAGCGCATTGCACGCGTGGCCAAGGCCCAACGACTGATGGCCGAGCACGGCATCGATGCGGTGTTCATCGGCGCTGGCAGCTCGCTGACCTATTTCACCGGCATGCACTGGTGGGACAGCGAACGCCTCACCGGGGTGATCCTGCCGAGCAAGGGTGAGCCGGTGTACGTGACACCGGAGTTCGAACGCGTGCGCACGCTGGAGCAGATCAAACTCGGCAACGACGTCCGTGGCTGGCAGGAAGATGAGGACCCCTACGCCCTGGTCGCCAAGGTGCTGCGCGACATGGGCCATGCCACCGGCACCCTGGGCATGGAAGAAGCCGTGCCTTATTTCCGCGCCAAAGGCATTGCCGATGCCCTGCCGCAGGCCAGGGTAGTACCGGCATGGCCGGTGGTATCCGGCTGCCGCCGGGTCAAGAGTGGCGCCGAGCTGGCATTGATGAAGCTCGCCAACGAAGCCACGTTGGCCGTATACGAAGCAGTGTGGAGGGCCTTGAAGCCGGGCATGACCGAGCAGGACATCGCCGGCCTGCTGGCCATTGCTTACGCGCGTACCGGTTTGAAAGGCGATGCCAGCGTCAACATCGGCAAGTACACAGCTTCACCGCACGGCTCGGACAAGCCGCAGCACCTGGTCGAAGGCACCCCGATCATCTTCGACGGCGGCTGCCGCGCCGGTGGCTATACCAGCGACATCACCCGCACCGTGGTGCTGGGCCAGCCCGATGACGAGATCCGCAAGGTGTTCGACATCGTATTGAAGGCGCAGACCGCTGCATTGAATGCCGCACGTCCGGGCGTGCCGATGGGCGACGTGGATGCAGCTGCGCGCAAGGTGATCAGCGATTCCGGCTACGGCCCGGATTACCGCTATTTCAGCCATCGTCTGGGCCATGGCATCGGCCTGGACATGCACGAATGGGATTACCTGGTGCGCGGCAACACCCACCTGCTGGAACCGGGCATGACCTTCAGCGACGAACCCGGCATCTACATCCCTGACCGCTTCGGCGTACGCCTGGAGGACATCCTCTACGTCACCCAAGATGGCGCCGCGTTGATGACCCCGCAGAGCAAGTCCATCGACCAGCCGTTTGGGTGAGCCGGCTCTTTGTAGGAGCGGCGTACGCGGCGAAGCCACTGATGGTAAACCGCTCCGACAACCCGCAATCTGGCGCACTGCAGTTGCGGGCTGTCGCAGGTGCGCAAGGTCTACCAGCTTCGCGGCTTACGCCGCTCCTACAACCTCACCTCCTACAACCACACCCGCGCGTTCGTCAGGCGACGTAAACGGTCTTGATGTTCATGAACTCATGAATACCCGGCCCCGCCAACTCACGTCCAAACCCGGAA
This sequence comes from Stenotrophomonas sp. STEN018, assembly GCF_056760235.1. Taxonomy (NCBI): domain Bacteria; kingdom Pseudomonadati; phylum Pseudomonadota; class Gammaproteobacteria; order Lysobacterales; family Lysobacteraceae; genus Stenotrophomonas; species Stenotrophomonas sp. STEN018. The sequence continues at coordinate 30,677 of NZ_JBRREK010000006.1, read as the reverse complement.
CGCTTGGTACCACCAAACGGCAACCGCGCATCGCTCTTCACTACTGAATTTACGAAGGCCGCGCCGCATTGCAGCTGTACGGCAACGTTTTCGCCACGCAGCACGTCGCGTGTCCATACGCTGCCACCCAAACCGAAGCTGGTGTCATTGGCCACGCGCACGGCCTCAGCCTCATCCCTGACCCGGATGATCGCTGCCACTGGCCCGAACAACTCCTCGTCATACGCCGGCATGCCAGGCCCGACGTTGTCGAGGATCGTAGCCTGATAGCCTGCGTTGCTGCCGGCAACCGGTTCGCCACCCAGCAGCACCTTCGCACCCTTGTCGATGCTGACGCGCACCTGCTTGTGCAGCTCATCACGGAGGTCAGCGCGCGCCATCGGCGCAAGGCTGCCTCCCTCTTTCTGCGGATCGCCGTACACGCGCGCCTGCGCGCCTTCGATGTAGCGCTGCACGAAGGCATCCGCAATAGAGTCGACCAGGATGAAGCGCTTGGCCGCGATGCAGGTCTGGCCTGCATTGTCGAACCTTGACCGCACCGCGGCCGCCGCGGCCAGATCCAGATCGGCGTCATCCAGCACCACGAAGGCGTCACTGCCGCCCAGTTCCATCACACACTTCTTCAGCTGGTCACCAGCATTCGCCGCGATCGACCGCCCTGCACGCTCGCTGCCAGTCAGTGTGACCGCCTTGATCCGACGATCACGCAGCACTTCGGCGGCCTGATCGTTATCGATATGCAGCACGTCGAACACGCCCTCCGGAATGCCGGCAGCGGCAACCACCTCGCGCAGCAGATCCGCACAGCCCGGCACATTGCTGGCGTGCTTGAGCAGGGCGACATTGCCCGCCATCAAACCCGGGGCGAGGAAACGGATCACCTGCCAGATCGGGAAATTCCACGGCATCACCGCCATCACGCAGCCGATAGGCTGGTAGATGACGTAGCTGCGCTGTGCTTCGGTCGGGATCGGCTGCGGCTTCAGGTAATCGGCAGCGTGGTCCGCGTAGTACTCGCAGCCAGCTGCGCTTTTTTCGATTTCGGCCAAGGCCTCGCGACGCAGCTTGCCCATCTCGACGGTCATCGTGCGCTGGATCTCGTCGCGGCGCTCACGCAGGCCTGCGGCTACCTTGCGCAGATAGTCACCACGCTGCTCCAGCGACAAGGCCGACCATTGCGGGAACGCCGATTCAGCTGCGGCCAGACGTTGTTCGATAGCCACGCTTGTCAGCAGCTCGACCGTACGCACGATCTCGCCGTTGAAGGGATTGATAGTCTGATACGACGCCATGGACTCACCTGCATTCAACGAATGCAGGAATGGTAGCGCCGCGAATGTTGCGCGCAGGTAAATCCCAAGCAGCCCGGTAGTGGGGGGGGGGGGGGGGGGGGGGGGGGGGGGGGGGGGCGGGGGGGGGGGGGGGGGGGGGGGGGGGGGGGGGGGGGGGGGGGGGGGGGGGGGCGGGCCCCCCCAGTCGCTTTTTAATAACAATCTGCTCCTCTTGTTTTTTAATCTCTGCCCCGTGCCCGGGCCCCCCCCCCCGCCCCTACAGCGGGGGGCGCCTAGGTGTTGGATCGCTGGTAAAACCTCTGCCGAGCATGGCTCGGCACTACATTTGAGCCTCAGCCGTTTTCCTGCAGCGCCAGCTGCATGTCGCGCTGGCGTCGCTTGTCGGCGCGTGCCGAAATCCACCAACCCAGCACCGCTACTGTCGAAACCGCCAGCACCATCAGCGTGGCCAAGGCGTTGATCTTCGGGCTCACGCCCATGCGCACCGAGGCAAAGATCTTCATCGGCAAGGTGGTCGAGCTGGGGCCGGCGACGAAGCTGGCAATCACCACGTCGTCCAACGACAAGGTGAACGCCAGCAACCAACCAGAAAGCAACGCCGGGGCGATGATCGGCAAGGTGATCAGGAAGAACACTTTCAATCGGTTCGCCCCCAGGTCCATCGCCGCTTCTTCCAACGAACGGTCCAGCTCCTGCAGGCGCGAGGACACCACCACGGTCACGAAGGAAATGGTGAAGGTGACATGCGCGATCCAGATCGCCACAACACCCTTGGATGGCAGCCCGAACAGGCCGCCCATCGACACCAGCATCAGCAGGATCGACAGGCCTATGATCACTTCCGGCATCACCAGCGGCGCGGTCACCAAGGCGCCGAATATGGTCTTGCTGGGGAAGCGTTTGAAGCGCGTCATCGCCATCGCCGCCATGGTGCCGATCACCATTGATGCGCTCGCGGTCCAGAACGCGATCTTGATACTGATCCACGCTGCCTGCAGCAACTGACGGTCGCGGAACAACTCGCCGTACCACTGCGTCGAGAAGCCCGCCCATACCGTCGCCAGCCGCGAGGAATTGAACGAGTACACCATCAACAACAGGATCGGCAGGTACAGGAAGGCAAAGCCGAGCAGCAGGATGCTCCAACCCAACCAGGAACTACGCCGGGTCATGCTCATGCCAGCTTCCCTTCCAGCTCACGCTGCTGCGAACGGTTGAAGATGATGATGGGGATCAGCAGCAACAACAGCATCACGATCGCCACCGCCGAGGCCAGCGGCCAATCGCGGTTGTTGAAGAACTCGCCCCACAGCACGCGACCGATCATCAAGGTATCCGGGCCGCCGAGCATTTCCGGAATGACGAACTCGCCCACTGCCGGGATCATCACCAGCATGCAGCCGGCGATGATGCCGCTGCGCGACAGCGGCAAAGTGATGCGCAGGAAGGCCTGCCACGGCTTGGCACCGAGGTCGTAGGCCGCTTCCAGCAAACGGTTGTCGAGCTTGACCAGGTTGGCGTACAGCGGCAGCACCATGAACGGCAGATAGCAGTAGACGATGCCAACGTAGGCCGCAAACGGGGTGTAGAGCATGCGTATCGGCTCGTCGATCACTCCGATGCTCATCAAGGTCCGGTTGATCAGGCCATTGCTGTCGAGGATGCCGATCCAGGCATAGACGCGGATCAGGAACGAGGTCCACGACGGCAGCACCACCAACATCATCGCGATGTTGCGCGCCGATGGTGACATGCGTGAGATCACGTAGGCCATCGGGTAGCCGATCAGCAAGGTCAGCAGCGTGGAGATCACCGCGATCTTGATCGAGCTCAGGTAGGCCACCACGTACTGGCTGTCGGTGAACAGCGCGGTGTAGTTGCCCAGATTGAGATTGACCGTGAACGCGCTGTCCACGTATTCCACGATGGAGGTATACGGCGGCATCGCCACCGCCATCTTGGCGAAGGAGATTTTCAGCACGATCAGGAACGGGATCGCGAAGAACAGCAACAGCCACAGGTAGGGCACGCCGATCACACCCGCGCGCGCACCCGGCAGCCACCGCCGCCAACCGCTGGTGAGTGGGCTGGTCGCGCTCATGAGGTCAGCACCACGCCGTCGTTGTCGTCCCAGGACACCCATACTTCATCGTTCCAGGTGATGCCGTCGCTGTCCCAGCGCTTCATGTTGGCGAAATTGGACAGAATCTTGGCACCGCTGGGCAGGCGCACGTGGTAGACCGAGTGACTGCCGAAGTAAGCAATATCCTCGACCACGCCGAACGCCTTGTTGGTGTCGCCCTCGGGTTCTTCCTTGGCGATATGAACCTTTTCCGGACGCAGCGCGAAGGCCACCGGCTGGCCTTCGTAACCGGTGATGCCGTGGCCGACGTAGATCGGCGCCGGGAAGTCAGCGGTGCGCACGGTGACGTATTCGGGCAGATCCTCGTCGATCACGCCTTCGAAGGAATTCACCGAGCCGATGAAGCCTGCGACGAAACGGTTAGCCGGCTGCTCGTAGATATCATCCGGCTTGCCGATCTGCTGGATCCAACCCTGGTCCATCACCGCGATGCGGGTGGCCATGGTCATGGCTTCTTCCTGGTCATGGGTGACCATCACGCAGGTCACGCCGAGCTGCTCGATGATGTTGACCAGTTCCAGCTGCATCTTCGAGCGCAGCTTCTTGTCCAGCGCGCCCATCGGCTCGTCCAGCAACAGCAGCTTCGGGCTCTTGGCCAGCGAGCGGGCCAGTGCCACACGCTGCTGCTGGCCGCCGGAAAGCTGGTGCGGCTTGCGCTTGCCCAGCTTCTGCAGCTGCACCAGCTCCAGCATCTCACCGACACGGCGGGTGATGGCGTCCTTGGCCATGCCGTCCTGCTTCAGGCCGAAGGCGATGTTCTGCTCCACCGTCATATGCGGGAACAGCGCATAGGACTGGAACATCATGTTGATCGGCCGCTCGTAGGGCGGCAGCGTGGTGATCGGCTGGCCGTCGAGCAGGATCGTGCCCTTGGTCGGGGTTTCAAAGCCAGCCAGGCAACGCAACAAGGTGGACTTGCCGCTGCCCGAACCACCCAGCAGGGCAAATATCTCGCCCTTGCGCACGTCCAGGTTGACGTCATCGACGGCGACGAAACCATCGAATTCCTTGCGCAGATCGCGGATGGACAAATAGCCGGGCTCGCTGTTCAAAGCGATGGCCTCTGGCTTGGCGTCAACGGGCATGTAGGGCTCCGGAAGCGGACAGATGAACAAACGCGCGTAGTGTAGCCCCCCGTTTTTGCCGGCGACACCGCCAGCTGTGGCGGTTGGAGCTCACTTGAAGCTCTGCGCCTTGTGGGAGCGGCGTCAGCCGCGAAGCTGGCAATGTCCGAAGGGCCACGGAGCTTACCCCTCCCCAACCCGCCCGGCCCGAAGGCATAGCCTTCGGTCGTTCATCAGGCCGCGCACCAATGGCGCGCAAGCAGGCCTTCTTCACCCCCTTGGCTGCGCCAAAGGGAGGGAGCCAAGCCCCGAAGCCTGCAAACACCAATGTAGTGCCGAGCCATGCTCGGCAGGGCCGCTGTAGGAACGGCGTAAGCCGCGAAGCTGGCAATGCCCGAAGGCCCCAAAAGCTTACCCCTCCCCGGCCCTCCCCTTGGCTGCGCCAAAGGGAGGGAGACAAGCCCGGGCCTCGCCGTCTCCGCTGGCAAGCGACACCCCGCCAAACGCCATAAACAACAACGCCTCCCTGCAAGAGAGAGGCGTTGTGAAGCTTCAGACGCTAAACCAGCCTGAAATCAACGACCGGTCTTAACTTCGGTCCACAGACGGGTGTACAGCTTGTCCGTCTCCGGGGTGTTGATCGCATAGGTGAACATCTTGGCGGCCACATCTTCAGCCGGGTAGATGGTCTTATCGTCGCGGATGGCCGGGTCAACCAGCGAGGTCGCCGACTTCACCGGGTTGGCGTAGTGGGTAACGTTGGTGTTCTTGGCCGCTACCTCCGGCTCCAGCAGGTAGTTGATGAAGGCGTAAGCATTGCCCGGGTGCTTGGCATCCTTGGGGATGGCCAGCATGTCGAACCACTGCGGCGCACCTTCCTTCGGGATGGAGTACGCAACTTCCACGCCGTTCTTGGCCTCTTCGGCACGGTCACGGGCCTGGATGATGTCGCCCGACCACCCCACTACCAGACAGGTGCTGCCATTGGCCAGCGAACCCACGTACTGCGAGGAGTGGAAGTTCTGCACGTATGGGCGGATCGACTTGAGCAGGTCAGCGGCCTTCTGCAGCACGGCCGGATCGGCGCTGTGCGGGTCTTCGCCCAGGTAATGCAGGGCCACCGGGATCATGTCGGCCGGGGTATCCAGCAGGGTCACGCCGCAGTCCTTCATCTTGGCGATGTTTTCCGGCTTGAACACCAGGTCCCAGCTGTTGGCGACGTCGGCGCTGCCGCCAAAACGTTCTTTCAGCTTGGCCACGTTGTAGCCGATGCCGGTGCTGCCCATCATGTACGGCACGCCGTACTGGTTGCCCGGGTCCTGGCCGGCGATGCGCTGCATCACCGCCGGGTCGAGGTTGGCAAGGTTCGGGATCTTGCTCTTGTCCAGCGGCAGGAACACGCCGGCCTGGATCTGGCGGCCGAAGAAGTTCAGTGTCGGCACCACGATGTCGTAGCCGCTGTCACCGGTCAGCAACTTGGTCTCGACCATTTCATCGCTGTCGAACACATCGTAGGTGACCTTGATGCCGGTCGACTTCTCGAAGTTCGGGATGGTGTCTTCGGCGATGTAGTCCGAATAGTTATAGACATTGAGGACCTTGGCCTCGCCGCCTTCAGCGGGCTTGGCGCCGGGTTCCTTGCCGCCGCAGGCAGCAAGCAGGGAAATGGCGACACCAACGGTCAGAATGCGCAGATTCATGGGTTCTCCAGTGTGATCCGGGAGCGGTATGGGGGACCGGCCAAGCCGGGAGGTGGGCATATTGTCCCATCTGCAGCGGTTTTTTGTGTAGAAGGCCGGTGTAGGTCTTGTGGGAGCAGCGTAAGCCGCGAAGCTGGCAATGCTCGAAAGGCCACAGCAGGGCTCCCCCCTCCCCAACCCTCCCCTTTGCTGCGCAAAAGGGAGGGAGGCAAGCCTTGCCATCAGACATTCAGCAGCAGGAACTCGCGCTCCCAGGAACTGATCACGCGGAAGAAGGTTTCGTACTCTTTGCGCTTGACCGAGATGTAGGCGCGGCAGAAACGGCGCCCCAGCAGCTCCTGCAGGGCATCGCAGCCCTCCAGCGCATCCAGCGACTCGCCCAGCGAACGCGGCAACTCGTAGCCCAGCTCCTTGGCGTTGCCGGTGATTGGCGGCGTCGGCGTCAGCTGCTCGCGGATGCCAAGCAGGCCGCAGGCCAAGGTCGCCGCCATCGCCAGATACGGGTTGGCGTCGGAGCCGGCAAAGCGGCTTTCCACGCGGTTGTTCTCCAAGGTGTCCATCGGCACGCGCAGGCCGCAGGTGCGGTTGTCGAAACCCCATTCCACGTTGCTCGGCGACACCTCACCAAACATCAGCCTGCGATAGGAGTTCACGTTAGGCGCGAAGAAGGCCATCGCCGCCGGCACGTACTTCTGCAGGCCGGCCAGATACTTATCGAAGGTTTCGCTGTACTCACCCTCGGCGTGGCCGGCAAACACATTACGACCATCAGTAATGCGCACAAGGCTCTGGTGGATATGCATGGCGCTGCCGGGCTCGGTCTCCATCGGCTTGGCCAGGAAGGTGGCATAGATGCCGTGACGCAACGCCGCCTCACGCATGGTGCGCTTGAACAGGAATACCTGGTCAGCCAGCGACATCGCGTCGTCGTGGGTGAAATTGACCTCCAGCTGCGCGGCGCCGGATTCGTGGATCAAGGTATCCACGTCCAGCTTCATCGTGTCGCAATAGTCGTACATCAAATCGAGGATGGGATCGAATTCATTGACCGCATCGATCGAGTACGACTGGCGGGCAGTCTCCGGGCGACCGGAGCGGCCAGCTGGCGGCAGCAGCGGGAAGTCCGGGTCGGTGTTTTTCTGCACCAGGAAGAATTCCACTTCCGGTGCCACCACAGGCTTCAAACCCAGCTCCTCGTAGGCAGCCAGGACCCGCCGCAGCACGTTGCGCGGCGCCAGCTCATGCGGTTGGCCGCCCTTGGTGTAGCAATCGTGGATGATCTGCGCGGTCGGATCGGTGGCCCACGGCACCATGCGCACGGTGTCCGGGTCCGGGCGCAGGATCATGTCCGCGTCGGCCGGCGAGGTCAGTTCGTAGTAATCGTCAGGGTACTCACCGGTCACCGTGGTGGCAAAGATGCCCTCGGGCAGGCGCGTACCGTAGTCGTGCGAAAACTTGTCGGCCGGGATGATCTTGCCGCGCGCGTTGCCGGTGATGTCCGGCACCAGGCATTCGACCTCGGTGATGTGCCGCTCCTTGAGCCAGCGCAGCAGCAGGCTTTCTTCCTGGACGGCGGTGGCGGTTTTACGACTGCGGGTGCGGGGGCGCGAAGTCATGGGGAACCAACTTGTTTGTGTAACCGATAGCGGCGACAGGCCTCGCCGAAGGCTTGGAAAATGCCCAGATAGAACGGATTTTCGGTAACCCGCCACTCCGGGTGGAACTGCAGGCCGAGCAGGAACGACGGTCCGCTGCCACGAAATGCTTCGATCAGCCCATCAGGCGCACGTGCCTCAACCTGCAAGCCTTCGCCCAGCCGGGCAACACCTTGTCCGTGCACCGAGTTGACCATCACCTCGCCGCTGCCGGCAATGCCAGCCAGCACGCCATCCGGGCTCAAGTGCAACGCATGCGCCGGCCCATATTGCACCTGCAAGGATGACGCTGGGTTTTCACGGTGGTCAGCCAGCCCGGGCACTTCATGTACTTTCGGATGCAGGCTGCCGCCAAAGGCGACATTGACCTCCTGGAAACCACGGCAGATCGCCAGTATCGGCATGCCCAGCGCCAGTGCCTGCGGGATCATCCCCAGTACGTTGGCATCACGCGCCGGATCGTGCGGATTGCCTGGCCAACTGTCACCGCCATCGTAGTGGTGCGGCTCGATATTGCTGGTTGCACCGGTCAGCAGCAGACCATCCAGCGTCGCCAACCAAGCCGCGGCCGGCAGCGGCGGTTGCAGCATTGGCAGTAGCAGCGGCGTGGCCTGCGCGCCATCGACAACGGCCCGCACGTACTTTTCGCCAACAACAAGAAACGGATGAGACCCGATCGGTTTGCTGTCGGTAGGCAAGCCGACCAGCGGCAGGCTGGCCATGGGTAAAGCTCATGAGACGTGCCAGCACGCTACCCCTGCCCCGCTGTTTAGGCAACCAAGCGCCATCCAGCATTCAAGTAAACCAAGGCAAACTACACGGGTTCTTCACCGGCCTGCGCACGCCGCATACGCCGGTGTCGTTACACTTCCCGCCCCTGATTCGGCCTGATGTCCGTGGACGCCGCTGCATCCGTATATCCCCCGAGCTGGTACGCCGCCAGCCAGCCCGAACTTCCGCTACGTGCGTCCCTGCGTGGGCATGCGCGCGCCGACGTGGCCGTGCTCGGCGCCGGCTATACCGGCCTGACCGCCGCGCTGGCCTTGGCCGAGAAGGGCTACAAGGTCACCGTATTGGAGGCCGAGCGCGTCGGCTGGGGTGCCTCCGGCCGCAACGGCGGCCAGGCCATCGTCGGCTACGGCTGCGAGCAGGACACGCTGGAAGCGCTGGTTGGTGATGCCGATGCACGACTGCTGTTCGATTTCTCGCGCGATGGCATGCATATGCTCAAGCAGCGCATCGCCAGGCACGGCATCGACTGCGACTGGCGTGACGGCCATGCCAGCGTGCCGATCCAGCCGCGCCAGGAGCGCGCACTGCGTAGCGACATCGAACGCATGGCGCAGCGCTACGACTACCCGCTGGAATGGTGGGATCGCCCGCGCCTGCAGCAGGAACTGGCCAGCGAACGCTATCTGGGCGCGGTTTATGACCCCGCCAGCGGTCACCTGCATCCGCTGGCCTACGCGCAGGGCCTGGCCCACGCTGCAGAGGCCGCCGGGGTAACCATCCACGAGCAATCAGCGGTCACCCAGCTCGAACGTGGTCCGCAACCGGCGCTGATCACCACCGATGGCCGGGTCGATGCTGACTTCGTCGTACTGGCCGGTAATGCGTGGCTGCAGGACATCGCGCCCGAGCTGGAAACCCGGATGATGCCGGTCGGGACCTATATTGGTGCCACCCAGCCGCTGGGCGCCGAGCGCGCCAAGGCGCTGATCCGCAACGACATGGCGGTGGCCGACGTGAACTGGGCGCTGGACTACTTCCGGCTAAGCCGCGACCACCGCCTGCTGTTCGGCGGCCAGGCCAATTACTCGGCACTGCCGCCGCCTGGCCTGCGCGCCAGCATGACCCGGCGCATGCGGCGGGTATTCCCGCAGCTGGCTGACGTGGAGATGGAGTATGTGTGGGGCGGCTATATCGACATCACCCGCAACCGCGCCCCGCATTGGGGCCGGGTCACCCCCAACGTGTACTTCGCGCAGGGTTTTTCCGGCCACGGTGTCGCCAGCACCGGTCTGGCCGGTGAAGTCATCGCCGCCGCGATTGCCGGCCAGGCACAGCGGCTGGACGTGTTCGAGCGCATTCCGCACAGCGTATTCCCCGGCGGCAAGGCCTTGCGCATGCCGATGCTGGTGGCGGCGATGTCCTGGTACAAGCTGCGCGATCTGCTGTGGTGAGTTGAGCCGGGAGTGGTGAATCAGGAGCTGGGATTGGAAGCACACGGTTTCGCTCAGTCGCGCCCAGTCACTGCCGGTTTCCGCTCAAGTTCTTACGTCCGCCGCCGCTACTGGTTCCGATGCTCCCAACTCTCGCCACCGTAGCCAGTACGCCACAGGCCGCATTTGACAGTCCGTCGATCGCGCCGTTGCCGCAACGCATCCTGCTGGTGGAGAACTCGCGCACCTTCACCACGATGCTGCGCGAGGCCATCGAGCAACGGCTGGAGCTGCCTGTCAGTGTCGCCTCCAGCTTGGCCGAGGCCGGTGAGCTGCTGGATCGCGAGGATGGCTGGTTCCTGGTCCTGACCGGGCTGGTACTGGCCGACGGTGACCGCGACCAGGTGGTGCAGTACTTCGTCAATCGCGGGCTGCCAACCATCGTGGTCAGCAGCGTCTATGACGAGGACCTGCGCAAGCGCGTGCTGCAGCAGCAGATCATCGATTACGTGTTGAAGAACACGCCAGGCAGCATCGACTATCTGGTCTGGCTGGTGCAGCGCATGGAGCGCAACCGCCGCATCGCTGCCCTGGTGGTGGACGACTCGCCATCGGCCCGCGCCTATGCCTCCGCCCTGCTGACCATGTACGGCTACCACGTCATCGAAGCCGACGACGGTCTCTCGGCGCTACGCGCGATCGAGGCCGACCCGGCGATCCGGCTGGTCATCGTCGATGAGGAAATGCCTGGCATGCAGGGTGTGGAATTGACCCGGCGGCTGCGTGCGCTGCGTGCACGCGACAAGGTGGCGGTGATCGGCATTTCCGGCAATTCGGACCCGTCGCTGATTCCGCGCTTCCTCAAGAACGGCGCCAATGATTTCCTGCGCAAACCTTTCTCGCGCGAGGAGTTCTTCTGCCGCGTCTCGCAGAACGTGGACCAGCTGGAACTGATCGGCACCTTGCAGGATCTGGCCACGCGTGACTTCCTGACCGGCCTGCCCAATCGCCGTAGTTTCCTTGAGCAGAGCCAGCGCCAACTCAGTGCGGTCAACAACGGCGGCATGGTCGCCGTGGCCATGGTCGACATCGACCACTTCAAGCACATCAACGACAGCCTTGGCCACGAAGCCGGCGACCAGGCCATCCGTGCCGTCGCCTCGGTGCTGCAGGCCAATACCCGCAGCCAGGACATCAGCTCGCGCTTTGGCGGTGAGGAGTTCTGCCTGATGGTCAGCGGCATGGACACTGCCGCCAGTGCCGCCCACTTCGAGAAGGTACGGCAAGCGGTGGCCGCACTGCGGCTGCCGTTCGGCGACAACACCCTGAGCATGACGATCAGCATCGGCGTCTGCCGCATGCCGCTGCGCAGCGGCAACCTGCATCAGCTGATCACCGAAGCCGACCGTCAGCTGTATCTGGCCAAGGCTGGCGGACGCAACCGCGTCTGCAGCGCAGATACACACTGAAGCCCATCACTCTGATATCTGAATGAAATCGACGCCTCGCTGCAGGCATTGATCCAGATCAACGCGCCCGTCCGACCCGCTCCCTACAGTGCAGCTCAAAGCACACGAGGGAGAAGTGGCGGTGGCACTACTGATTTGGCAGGACGATCTCAATACGGGTGTGGAGGTCATCGACCATCAGCACATGCGCATCGTGGAGATGCTCAACCACCTTCACGTCGCCCAGAAAAGCCTGGAGCAGGTAGCCGTGGCAGAAGTCATCGACGAACTGGTGGACTACACCATGTCGCACTTCGCCTTCGAAGAAGAGCTGATGGAAGAGGCCGGCTACCCCTTCTGCGCCGCGCACAAGCGTGTGCATGAAGTGTTTGGCAAGCGCGTCTCCGAGTACCGCATGCGCTTCCAGTCCGGCGAAGACGTCACCGATGAATTGCGCAACATGCTGTCACGCTGGCTGTTCAACCACATCCGTGGTGACGACAAGGCCTATGCCGAACACGTCAAGCGCCACCTCAACCGCTTTGCCAAGGAGCATCAGGAAGGCAGCTGGCTCGGACGTACGCTGAAGCGCCTGTTTCGCTGATTCGTTTTGCAGGAACGGCGTGGCTGCAGACATCCCCCCAGATATCCCCTCCCCGCCGTTCCTGCGCTTTTATCGCTGCAGGAACGCCGCAAGGCGCACACGTCGCCGGTCTTGTGTGGGACCGGCAATAGTCGCGACTTACGGCGTCCCTGCGGCACCCTTCCGTTGCCAACGGCTGATGGCCAGCAAGGCCAAGGCCGTCAACACGGCGGTGATGCACAGGTAGCCGCCAACGGCAGCAATGCCGAATTTCCCGGCCAACCAGGTTGCCGCATAAGGTGCGGGCGCAGCCCCCAGAATGCCGGCCAGATTGAACGACAGCGAGGCGCCGGTATAGCGCACCTGCACCGGATACAGGCTGGCCAGCATGGTGCCGCAGGGACCGTAGGTCAGACCCATCAAAAACAGGCCCAAGGACAGGAACAACAGCACCTGCAACGGATGCCCGGCCTGGAACAAGGGCTGGAACAGCAGGCCGAACACGAAGATACCCAGCGTCGCCCACAACATCGCCTTGACCGTGCCATGCCGATCGCCATACAGCGCAGCCAGCGGAATGCCGGCAGCGAAGAACAGGATGCCGACCATCTGCAGCAGCAGGAAGTCCTCGCGCGCATAGCCCAGCACGGAAGTGCCATGACCCAGAGTGAACACCGTCATCAGGTAGAACAGCACGAAGGTGGCGAACGCCGCCAAGGTGCCCGCGACCACCGCAAAACCGTGGGTAACCAGCACCTCACGCATTGGCAGGCGCACGCGCTGGCCTTGATCCAGCGCCTTCTGGAAATCCGGCGTCTCACGGATGTTCAAACGCACCCACAGGCCTACGATCACCAGCAGCGCACTGGCAATGAACGGCACACGCCAGCCCCAAGCCAGGAAACTGGCGTCATCCAGAATCCGCCCCAGCAGCAGGAAGGTGCCGGCCGACAGCAGGAAGCCCAGCGGCGCACCCAGCTGCGGGAACATGCCGTACCAGGCGCGCTTGCCCGGCGGTGCATTCTCGGTCGCCAGCAACACCGCCCCGCCCCATTCGCCGCCCAGCCCCAGCCCCTGCCCGAACCGACACAAGGCCAGCAGCAGCGGCGCGATCACACCAATATCGTGATAGGTCGGCAGCAGCCCGATCGCCACCGTCGACAAGCCCATCGTCAGCAGCGCGGCGACCAAGGTGGCCTTGCGCCCGATGCGGTCACCATAGTGTCCGAACACTGCCGAGCCCACCGGCCGCGCGATGAAGGCCACCGCGAAGGTCGCCAGCGACTGCAGCAGCGCAGCGTCATTGCTGCTCTCCGGGAAGAACAGCTTGGGAAACACCAGCACCGCCGCGGTGGCGTAGATGTAGAAATCAAAAAACTCGATGGTGGTGCCGATCAGGCTGGCAGCCAGTACTCGGCGCGGGGAATTCAGAGGGGCGGAGGCGGCGGTCGACATGGTCGTAACAGAGGAAATAGTGGCCGCAGTCTGCCATGCAGCGCCGCAACGGCCGCCATTTGGTTGCAGCCGACACCGTTGCTTGACGAGGCTGCCGATTTCACCATGAAAGCAGGAAACTATTGGCACAGCTGGCGGTCACAGCATCGCCCCCCGCATGGATGCATTGCCGATGGCGAACACTTCCGGACGTTTCCGACACCCGCTCGCCCACCTGAGCGCCGCCATTACCGTCGTCGCGGTCCACGCAGCCCTTGCGTTATGGTTGTTGCAGCCACGCCAGCCGAGCTCGCCCGACGCCGGGCCACGCACCAGCCTGCGCTGGTTGCCGCGCCCTCCGAGCACAGCACCCGCCCTGCAAACCCCGCGCGCAGCTGCGCAAACCACCAGAACGAGGGGTTCAGCAAGATCCGGTTCCCGGCCAGCGACCGATCAGCTGCCGCTCGCGACTTCGTCGCAGCCAGCAGCTCCAGCCCCGGCACCGTTGAACCTGACCCTTGCCGAAGGCGCTACTGGTGGCAACCCACTGAGCGCCGACAGCTTCGCCCAGCAACCGTTTCGGCGCCTCAACCAAGACCCTGCATTTCGACATGCGCCACGCTACTTCCGCTTGAAGCCGCAGATGAGCCCGAGGCAGATGATCCAGGGCGTGGCGAACTACCTTGGTTTCTGGCCGCCCGGCTACGAAGTCGACCCCTGCAAACTGAGCCGGCGCGACGTCAACTATTTCCAGAACGCAGTGAGCGAGCGCGACCGCGACGCATTGCGCACGGCACTGCTGCAGGAAAGTGCGCGTTGCCGACACTGATCCCTCAATCGTGCCTCACGCACGATCACACCCTGCAGTTCCCCCAATTCACGGATATGTAACCCGTCCAGCCCAATCGCTGTTTAGGCTGGGACGCTTCGTTGTGCCCCCCCCCCACAGACCGGAGAACCTCATGACTGAATCCAACCCACGTTTCGAGCACGAAGCCGACGCCACCGCCCGCTACTGGCACAACACACCCCTCAACACGCTGCCGCCACCGGACATGGTCGGCAACTACCAGCGTTTCAAACCACTGCCGACCGAGGGCATCCAGACGCGCAAGGCGTGGATCGTCGGCGGCGGCATCGCCGGCATGGCAGCGGCGTTCTACCTGATCCGCGACGGCCATATGCCGGGCGAGAACATCACCATCATCGAAGGCGCTGGCATTGAGGGCGGCTCGCTGGATGGTGCTGGTAATCCAGAGGACGGCTACATCGTGCGCGGCGGCCGCGAGATGAACTGGAACTACGACAATCTCTGGGACATGTTCCAGGACGTGCCTGCGCTGGAGCTGCCGGAAGGCTTCAGCGTGCTGGACGAATACCGGCTCGCCAACGATGCCGACCCAAACTGGTCGAAGTCGCGGCTGATGCACAAACAGGGCCAGGTATTGCCCGACTTCACCCGCTTTGGGCTGAGCCGCAAGCAGCAATGGGAAGTGGTGAGCCTGCTGCTCAAGCGCAAGGACCAGCTCGATGACCTGACCATCGAAGATCATTTCAGCGAAGGCTTCCTTGCCAGCAATTTCTGGTTCCTGTTCCGCTCGATGTTCGCCTTCGAGAACTGGCACAGCCTGCTGGAGATGAAGCTCTACATGCATCGTTTCCTCGATGCCATCGACGGCTTTGGCGACATGTCGACCTTGGTTTTCCCCAAGTTCAACCAATACGACACCTTCGTCACCCCGCTGATCAAGCTGCTGCGCGAGAAGGGTGTGCAGGTAAAGCTCGGCACGCAGGTGCTGGACATGGACTTCGATGTGCAGGGTGAGCAGCGCACCGTCACCGCCCTGCACACACGCGGCAACCACGGCGACGGCCGCCTCACCGTCGCCCCGCGTGATCTGGTGATCACGCTGACCGGCTCGATGACCGAGGACACCGCGTACGGTGATCTGGACACGGTGCCGGTACTGAAGAAGCGCCACGGCGGTCCGGCCGAAGGCAGCAGTTGGGGGCTGTGGCGCAACCTTGCCAAGCACGCACCGGTATTCGGCAAGCCCGACAAGTTCTGCGGCGACATCGATCGCTCGATGTGGGAGTCCGCTACCCTCACCTGCAAGCCATCGCCGCTGGTCGACAAGCTGCGGGAGCTCTCGGTCAACGACCCGACCTCGGGGCGCACTGCCACCGGCGGCATCATCACCTTCACCGACTCCAACTGGGTGCTGAGCGTCACCATCAACCGTCAGCCACATTTCCCCGGCCAGCCCAAGGACACGGTGGTGATGTGGGTGTACGCGCTGTTGATGGACCAGCCCGGAAACTTCGTCAAGAAGACCATGCCTGAGTGCACGGGACGCGAGATCGTAACCGAACTGTGCCATCACCTGGGCATCGCCGATCAGCTCGACGCCATCATTCCGCATACCAAGGTGCGGCTGGCGCTGATGCCCTACATCACCGCCCAGTTCATGCCACGCGCGGCCGGCGACCGCCCGCACGTCGTGCCGGCCGGCTCCACCAACCTGGCGCTGGTTGGCCAGTTCGTGGAAACCGCCAACGACGTGGTGTTCACCATGGAAAGTTCGGTACGCACCGCCCGCATAGCGGTCTACAGCCTGCTCGATCTGCCCAAGCAGGTGCCCGACCTCAGCCCCACCCAGTACGACATCCGCAACCTGCTCAAGGGTGCGCGCGCACTCAACAACGGCGAGCCCTTCATCGGCGAGCGCTTGCTGCACAAGTTCCTGGGCGACACCTATTTCGCCCACATCCTGCCACCGCTGCCCAGCAACGAGGGCGAATCCACCCGCCGCGAGCGCCTGGAAGCCGAGCTGGCCGGGCTCAAGGACAAGGGCGGCGCGGTACTGCAGGGCTTTGCGCAGTGGCTGGACCGCTTTGCCGGCCAGCTGCGCAAGCGCGGTGATGACTGATACACCGTGAAGTGCTGCACGCATCGCCCCTCCCCTTTGGCGCAGCCAAGGGGGAGGTTGGGAGGGGGTCGCTTCTGCTGTTGCTTGTAGGGCTTCAAACGCCGGAGCCGAAACTCGACAGCAACCCCTCCCCAGCCCTCCCCTTGGCTGCGCCAAAGGGAGGGAGCAACTCAGCCTTCGAGATTTATCCAGGTCGCCTTCATCTCGGTGTACTTGTCGAAGGCGTGCAATGACTTGTCGCGCCCGTTGCCCGATTGCTTGTAACCACCAAACGGCGCCGTCATATCGCCACCATCCCAGTAGTTGACCCACACACTGCCCGCACGCAGGCCACGCGCAACACGATGCGCGCGCGAAACATCGCGCGTCCACACGCCTGCCGCCAAGCCGTACTCGGTGTCATTGGCCAGTTGCAAGGCGTGTTGCTCGCCATCAAATGCAATCACCGACAACACCGGTCCAAATATCTCCTCGCGGGCGATGCTCTGCAGCGGGCTGACTTCATCAAATACGGTTGGCTCGATGTAACACCCGCCGGCAACGACCTCCGCACGCTTGCCGCCCAGCAACAGCCGCGCGCCTTCGGCGCTGCCTTTCTCCACATAGCCAAGCACACGCTTGGTCTGCGCCTCATCCACCATTGCGCCCATTGCCGCTTTCGGCTCAAAAGGATGCGCAGGCTGCATATGCCGGCCGTGCTCGATCACCTTGGCGACAAACGCATCCTTGATCGAGCGTTCCACCAACAGACGCGAACCGGCCGTACATACCTCGCCCTGGTTGTAGAAAATGGCGTTGGCCGCTGCCTCTGCTGCCTTGTCCAGATCATGCGCGTCGGCAAACACGATGTTCGGGCTCTTGCCACCGCATTCCATGTAGGCGCGCTTCATGTTTGATAGGCCTGCACATTGCAGCAGTCGCTTGCCAACCGCAGTGGAACCGGTGAACACCAAACCGTCCACATCCATATGCAGCGCCAGCGGCTCACCTGCGCCCTTGCCACTGCCAGGCACCACGTTGAACACGCCATCCGGAACACCGGCTTCGCTGACCAGCTCGGCAAAACGCAGAGCGCTCAATGGTGACTTCTCCGAAGGCTTGAGCACCACGGAATTGCCTGCGGCCAGCGCCGGGGCGATCTTCCATGCCGCCATCAGCAGCGGGAAATTCCACGGCACGATAGCGCCGATCACGCCCAGCGGCTCGCGGGTGATCAAGCCCAGCTCGTTGGCGCCGGTCGGGGCGACTTCGCCATAGAGCTTGTCCACTGCTTCGGCCGTCCACTGGATGCAGCGGATCACCCCGCCGATATCCACCTGCCGTGCCTGCGCCACCGGCTTGCCCATGTCCAGGGTTTCCAGCAGGGCGAGCTCATCGGCATGCGCTTCTACCAAGGCCGCCAGCTTCAGCAATACCTGCTTGCGCTTGACCGGCTTCAAGCCTGCCCAATGACCGGCGTTGAAGCTGCGCCGCGCCGCCGCTACCGCATGATCGATGTCGAGCTGACCGCCGTCGGCGATACGCCCAAGCACGCGCCCGTCAATCGGGCTGATGCAGTCGAAGGTAGCGCCCGATACGGCATCCACATACTGGCCGTTTATGAACGCGCGGATACGCAGCGACAGGCCGTCGGCCAACACCTGCCATTGTTCGCGGATATGGGGACTGTTCATGGATGGTTTCCTGTGAGCAAGGCCTTGTAACAGGTGTTCATGGTACGCCGGCCACCGTAGCGCACCGGCACGGACCTGTTATTTTCCGCAAATACAAGGGTTGGCCGTGGCCCCTGCTGGCTTCACAATGCCGCTCCACGTTTCCGGCAGCGCTCATGGACATCATCGTCAACGAAGAACTCAAGGCCTATATCGATCCGCTCACGCAGGACGAGCACGATGCGCTGGAGCGCAGTCTGCTGGCCGAGGGCTGCCGCGACGCACTGGTGCTGTGGGGCGATGTACTGATCGACGGCCACAACCGCTACGGCATCTGTTCCAAGCACGGCATCGCCTTCAATACCGTGCAGAACACCCGCTTCAAGTCGATGGACGACGTTCATCTTTGGATGATCGAGCAGCACCTGGGGCGCCGCAGCGTGTCCGATTACCAGCGCGGCGTGCTTGCCCTGCGCAAGCGCGACATCCTGGAAACCCGCCGCCGCAGCGAGCAGGAACAACTGCGCCGCGAGAGCGAAGGTGAGGCTGCGCCCAGCGCTGCCGCCGACAGCGACAGCCCGCCGTGGGACCCGGCACCCAAGCTGTCCAAGGCTGATCTGGCCCGCGAAGCCAAGCTCAGCCCCAGCCAGGTGACGATGATCGAAAAGATCCACGACCACGCCACCGCCGAAGTGATCGAAGCGATGCGGGTGGGCGCGATCTCGCTCAGCGCGGCAGCCACTGTGGCCAGCCTGCCTGAAGACGAGCAGCGCGCGGCGGCGCGTGGCGGCAAGGACGAGCTGAAGCAGGCGGCAAAGCGCGTGCGTGATGCCAAGCGCAAGCCCAAGGCGACGCGTGACGATGCCGATGACGAATCGCAGCCGCTGAGCATGGCCGAAGCCGATGGCCTCGACGGCAGCAGCGACAGCGCCGAAGTGCAGGCCCTGCGCCAGCGCGTGACCTCGCTCACCGCCGAGAACCAGGCCCTGCGCATGGAACTGGACGCACTGCGTGCGCGCATGCTGGCCGCACAGGTCGAAGAACCCATCGACGCTTGATTGCGCTGAGCCGGCACCCTAGGCTGCGGTCATCCCTGCAAGGAGCATGTGATGGCCTCGGCCTCTCCCGAACTTGAAACCTTTGTCCGCGACGCCTTGATGCGCGGACACAGTCGCCAGCAGGTCAGCGGCGCATTGCTGGCCGCCGGCTGGAGCGAACAGCAGATCAGCGGCGTACTCGATGGCTGGGCCGAAGTGGATTTCCCGCTACCGGTGCCACGCCCACGCGCCTCACTGTCGGCGCGCGAAGCCTTCGCCTATCTGGTGCTGTTCAGCACGCTGTATTTCTTTGCTTGGAACCTGGGCAGCCTGCTGTTCCAGCTGATCCAGTACGCCCTGCCCGACCCGGCGGATCCGGATTGGCAGCTGATGCGGTTGAGCGGAGGCATCCGCTGGGCGATCTCGGCATTGGTGATCGCCTTCCCGGTGTTCGTTTTCGCCGCCCATCGCGTCAGCCGCGACGTGGACAAACATCCAATCAAGCGCTTGTCGCCAGTACGCCGTTGGTTGACCTATCTGACCCTGTTCGTGGCGGCAACCGTGTTGATTGGCGACCTCACCGCACTGGTATTCAACCTGTTGAGCGGCGACCTCAGCCTGCGCTTTGTGCTCAAGGTGCTGGTGGTCGGCGTGATTGCCGGCACCGTGTTCGGTTATTACCTATGGGACCTGCGCCAAGAGGAGGTCGAGTCATGAGCCGCACCGCTTGGGGCACCCGCGTACTTTGGGCGACCGGCATCGTCACTGCAGCAGCCATCGCAGCCGGCGTCTGGGTCATCGATTCGCCATCCCAGCAACGGCTCAAGCGGCTGGATGATGCACGCGTATCGCATCTGCGGACGCTGGAGACAGCGGCCGGCAACTACTGGCGCGAGAACGACGCGTTACCGCCCAACATCCTCGCCCTCGCCGCGCAACCCGGCATGATCCTGACCTACAAGGACCCTGCTGGCGGGCCCGATTACAGTTATCGGCCCCTGGATGCCACCCACTACGAGCTGTGCGCGCAGTTCGACACCAGCACTGCGGACGGCCCCCAACGCGGCAATGCCGGCGAGTGGGCGCATCCAGCCGGCAATCATTGCTTCCGCCGCACCGCGAGCAAGAAGGACGGCGAGTAAACCGTGAGCCCCCAGGCCGATCCGCGCCGCGCGCAACTGCGACGGCTCAAGCTGTACGCCGTGGCGATGCTGCTGGCGATGCTCGCCGGCTTCATCGTCAGCCACGTCAACGGCGAGCGCGGCGTGTGGGCCTGGGTTGGCGCCTTCTGTGAGGCGGCTACTGTTGGCGCTCTCGCCGACTGGTTCGCGGTGGTCGCCCTGTTCCGACGGCCACTGAACCTGCCGATTCCGCATACCGCCATCATTCCGCGCAACAAGGAGCGCATCGCCGACAGCTTGGCGGTGTTCGTCCGCGACCACTTCCTTGAACCAGAAGCGCTGCTGGCCAAGCTGAAGGTATTCGACCCGGCCACCCGTCTGGGCGAATGGCTGGCACAGCCCGCGCAGGCAAAGATGCTGGCAGGCATGGCGCGTGGCTGGGCGGTGCAGGCATTGGACCTGCTCGATGAAGCGGCCGTGCGCCGTTCCATTCAAGGCTTCGTCGTTGCCCAGTTGCGGCAGTGGAACGCAGCAGGAACCGCGGGCGAACTACTGGGCCTGCTTACCGCCGACAACCGCCACCAACGCGTGCTCGATGAAGGCCTCACCCGCGTCGCGCACTGGCTGGACAACGACAAGGTACGGCAGCAGGCATCCGCCCTGATCGTGCGCTACATCCGCAAGGAATGGCCGAAGCTGGCCAGCACCGTGGACTGGGTCAAACCGATCGATGAGATCGGCGACTCACTGGCCGACAGGCTCGCGCGTGCAGGGCTGGAAGAACTGCAGGCGATCCTGTCGCAGCCCGAGCATCCGCTGCGCCAGGATTACGCGGCATGGATCGCCGACTACATCCGCCGCCTGCGCGAAGACCCGGCCTTGGCTGCCAAGGTCGATGCGCTCAAACAGCAAGTCATAGACCATCCGGCGGTACAGGAATATGTGCAAGGGCTTTGGCAGCGTGTGCACGACTACCTGCGCGCGGACCTTTCGCGCGAAGACTCCGCTCTGGCCGCACATCTGGAACGCAGCCTGGGCAAGCTCGGCACCACCATCGGCAACGACCCTGCCCTGCGCGACGCCTTGAACCAGCACATGTTGGCCGGTGCCGAGAAGCTCACCAATCGCCTGCGCAGCGGCGTCACCAGCCATATCGCCCAGACCGTGAAAGCCTGGGATGAAAAGAAACTGGTCGAACAGTTGGAACTCAGCGTCGGCCGCGACCTGCAATACATCCGCTACAACGGCACCCTGGTAGGCGGCCTTATCGGCCTGCTGCTACACGCCCTGACCGGCTGGCTGAAGTTCTAACAGCACCGTTGTAGGAGCGGCGTCAGCCGCGAAACTAGCATCCCTTCAACCCGGCGATATTTCTGCAATCCACAAAAGCCAGCCGCATCTTTCGATTGCGGTTGATCAGTGAAATTGAATACGCGTCAGCTTCGCGGCTGACGCCGCTCCTACAAGCTTCCTGCTACCGCCCGCACTGCATCCACCAGCCGATCAATCTGTGCGGTCGAGGTAAATATCCCCGGCGTCACCCGCACGCAGGCGCCCTGCGCCAGACCGTCACGATGCACGGTGAACACACCGTGCTGTTCCAGCAACTGCCGAGCAATCGCCACGTTCTGCTCAATCGATGTGCGCCCGTGCAGCCGGAACGATGAAATCGCGCTACTCAATGCCACCTCGTCGCTACCCAGCAACTGCACGCCAGGCACTTCGCGCACCCCATCGCGCCAGCGGTTACGTAGCAGCAACAGGCGCTCGCGCTTGGCCTGCACACCGATAGCGGCATGAAAATCCAAGGCTGCAGGCAGCGCAAGGAAGGCCGCAAAATTGGCCGTACCAGTATGGATGCGACTGGCGATACCGCGATCCGGATCGCCCATATACGGGTCGATATCCGCCACCCGCCCGCGCCGCACATACATCGCGCCTACACCGACTGGAGCGCCTATCCACTTGTGCAGATTGATCCCGACAAAGTCAGCCCCCAATTCGCCAACCTGCATGTCCACCTGACCCACCGCATGCGCGGCATCGACGATCACATCCACACCGCGCGCCTTGGCCAACGCTGCAATCTCGGCGACCGGCAACAGCATGCCGTTGCGGTGATTCACCTGGGTCAGCAGCATCAATTTCAGGCGCGGATACTTGGCCAGCGC
Source organism: Stenotrophomonas sp. STEN018 (assembly GCF_056760235.1). NCBI lineage: Bacteria > Pseudomonadati > Pseudomonadota > Gammaproteobacteria > Lysobacterales > Lysobacteraceae > Stenotrophomonas > Stenotrophomonas sp. STEN018. The sequence goes on along the minus strand of NZ_JBRREK010000006.1, from coordinate 8,285 downwards.
ATCGGCATAGACCTGCACTACCGTCGCCGCATCGCAAGGTTCCGGCAGCACAATCGCCACCGGCTCAGCTCCGCGCCGCTGCCGCAGCCAGCGCATCGCGGTGATGGTGCTGTCGTAGTCGATATCGGCATACAGCACCTGGTCACCCGGCTGCAGGCGGTTGTAACCGCCGATCATTGCCTGCAAGGCTTCTGTCGCGCCGCGGGTAAGTACCAGTTCGTCTTCGCCCACGCCGAGGAAGGCTGCCAAGCGCTGTTGCACCGACCGCGCCCGCTTCGGGAACTCGACGCGGCCAAACCAGGCATTGCCTTGATTCACTTCGGCAGTGGCCTGTTGATAGGCCTGCAATACCGGCCGCGCCATTGCTCCCCAATAGCCGTTATCAAGCATCACCACCTCATCGGTGAGCTCGTACTGGGCGGCTACTGCCGCCCAGTACGTCTCATCCGTGGCCAACTGCGCGGCAGACCTGCCTGCCGGTGCGCTTGGCAGTGACGCTGTTGGCGTGGCCGAAGCCAGCGCCCCGGCAGCAGTGCCCATTAGCGGCAATATGGCCGCCGAGCGCAGGAGACGACGTCGATTGGTATCCATGCTTAGAACTTCAACCGGTATTCGGCGTAAACATTGCGGCCATCGGTGTCGTAAGGCGCGTTTCGCGAATAGATCAGGCCGCGGCTGGCCTGAAAGGTCGCTTCATCTGGATAGCGGTTGAATACATTGTCAGCACCCACCCGCAGCCAGTGCATCGCATTGATGCGGTAAGTCACTGCCAGATCGAAGAACTGCATGGCGCCAAAGCGCTGGAAGATGTCGCCGCTGGCATTGCCCGAGGAGTCGGTCCACGCGCCATAGTGGCGCAGCTTGCCAAGTACGCTCCAACTACCGATGTCGTAGTTGGCACTGAACGTGCCCTTCTGCCGTGGCAGGCGCTCTTCGAACACCACACGCTGACTGGCATTGGTCGCCACGCCGGTATCGCCCTTGTCGACCTCGGTCTTGTTGTAGTTCCAGCCCACGGTCAGGTTCAAGCGGCCCGCCCCCAGATCGGTGGCGTAGCTGCCAACCAGATCGATACCACGCGTGGTGGTGTCGAAATCATTGGTGAAGTAGCTCACCGAGGTATAACCCATCGGGTTGGCGACGCCGGCCGGAATCTGGAACGAAGCCGACTGGCTGAAGCGATCGGTGACCTTGATGTCGTACAGGTCCACAGAGCCCGAGAAGCCAGCATCGTTGCGCCAGGTCAGGCCCAGCGATGCGGTGCGCGACTGCTCCGGCTTCAGATCCTTTGCGCCCAACATGCGTGCCAGCGGATCGCTGGGCGACAGGCGTCCGGAGGTGAACACCTGCAGCGTCACCGTATCCAGACCCTGCTGGGTATTGGTGGTGTAAAGCTGGCCAGGCGTCGGCGCGCGGAAGCCAGTGGACACCGAGCCGCGCAGGGCGAAATCCGGGGTGAACTCGAAGCGAGAGGACAGCTTGCCATCCACGGTCTGGCCAAAACTTGAGAAGTGCTCGTAGCGCGTTGCAGCGCCCACGCTCCAGCGCGCGGTCATCGGCACTTCCACGTCGACATAGGCGGCGTAGCTGCGCTGATCCCAGCTGCCGGCATTGGCAGGACTGAAGCCAGGCGCACCGTTGGAGTTGCCCGCCAGGCCCGCGACCGCACCAGGGCCGATTGCATACGACGCCGGATCACCTGCATCCACGCCATAGGTCTCCTCACGGAACTCGGCACCGAACGCGACATTCACCGGCGACGCCAGCGCGGCCAATGGCAGGCTGTAAACGAAGTCGGCGTTGAGGTTGCGCTCTTCCTGGCTCAGCCGACCGAGGTAAAACGAGGTAGGGCTGTCCGGCCCCAGCGAGGCATTGATCGAATTCCCCAGCGTGTACTCGATGCGGTTGCGCCCGTAGCTGCCACTTACATCCCAGTCCAGATTCTCGCCAATACGACCGCGCACACCGAACAGCAGCTGCAGATCGTCATAGTCGGTGCCGTACTTCGGGCTGAAGCCAGTCGGGTATAGCGTGCGCACATCCCAGCCCGGGAACACCGCCGTGGTGTTGTAGACCGAGGCGGTGCCATCAGGGTTGCGCCAGTTGAAATCACTCAGGCCTTCGCCCCTGCCATACAGGCCGTAGCCGTAGATCTCGGTGGTTTCGCCCAGGTAGTGCTTGAGGTTGAAGCCTACGCGTTTGTTCTCAAGCTCCGGCTGGCCCCAGCGCTGTACCGGGTTTGGCACTTTCAATTCAGGGTGTTTGTTCTGGAAAGCGATTGCATCTGCGCGCTGACGGGTGCGCGAGGTCGCATCGGAATTGTCGTAGTCAGCGAACAAGGACAGGCTGCCGGCATCACCCAACGCGATACCGGTACGTGCACCGACGTTGCGCGAGGTGCCATCGCCTTCACTGTATTGCGACAGGCCCATGCTCACTTCGGTGCCAACGCTGTCATCGAGAATGATGTTGATCACGCCGGCAATCGCATCGGAACCGTACTGCGCCGAGGCACCGTCGCGCAGCACTTCGATACGCTGGATCGCGCTCTTCGGGATCTGTGCCAGATCCGGCCCCTGCGCGCCACGGGCACCCAGCAGTGCCGAGCGATGAAAACGACGACCGTTGACCAGCACCAGGGTCTGATCCGGCGACAGACCACGCAGCGTGGCCGGCCGTACGAACACCTGACCATCATTCATCGGCATGCGTTGCACCACGAACGAGGGCACCAGCTGCGCCAGCACGTCGGCAAGATCAGACGACTCGATGCCCTGGATTTCCTCCTGCGAGAACACATCGACCGGTGCCAGCGTATCGAACTGGGTGCGGTTGGAACCACGCGTACCAGTGACGATCATCGCGTCGAGGTTGGTCGCCTTTGCTGCTGGCGTCGCCCCTACCTGTTGCGCATGTGCCTCGCTTGCCACGCCACCAAATACCACCAATCCAACTGCAATCGACAACGCACAACGCTTCACTGGCTGCTCCGGAATTCGAAAGACTGCTTCAGGCAAGTGCCTGCAGGGAGCTTCGCATTCTCGTAACAACCTGTTGCCCAGCGATGACACATACAACACAACGCGCTGTTGAATGAAGCAAGCAGACATTCGCTCCTACTGCTCGTAATCGTCATCAATGGGCACGCACCAGCGCTCCCAACAACACCCCGCGAGAGATATCGCGCACGCGTCAGCGGCATGACGATGCGAGCGCAACCAGCACAGAAGCAATGACACATCCGCTTGCTTAATTAAATGCGAACAATTATCGTTACCACCTAGGCAGTACGCCCAGCCTCGTGCGACATGGATGTTTCACTCCATCCCGCCACGCCCCGTGTACCCCCGATATCCGAACTGATGCCACGCGCGCCGTAGCCGGCTGCGCCGTGCATGCAGGCCAGCTGACGGGAGCGGCACTACCCGGGGCATCCGCGCATGGCGTGGACTGCGCCGTGGGCGATTCCTGTGGTTGGCAATCCTTTTGCCCAACAGGAATCCATCATGCTCTCCCGCCCAACCCTGCCCCGGCCCGCGTTACTGGCCACCGCACTTTCTGTCGCCCTCTGCAGCGCAGCCGCCTCCGCGTGGGCGGAAGAAGCGGCGCCTGCCGCCACCAATCTGGATACGGTGAAAGTCGTCGCAGACGCCGACATCCCCACCTCGTACACGGTCAAGCAGGCACGTACCGCCACCAAACTGGACTTATCGCTGCGCCACACTCCGCAGTCGGTCACCGTACTTACCCGCCAGCGCTTGGATGACATGGGCCTGTACGCGATGTCCGACGTGATGGGCCAGGTAACCGGTGTGCATGTGGCGGTCACCGACAGCGAGCGCATCAACTTCGTCTCGCGTGGCTACACCATCAACAACTTCCAGGTTGACGGCATGCTCAATACCTTCGGCGGCTACATCAAGACCAACAACGACAGCGTCATCTATGACCGCATCGAAGTGGTACGCGGCGCCACCGGATTGACGACGGGCGCAGGTGACCCGTCGGGCACCGTCAACTACGTGCGCAAGCGCCCTACCGACGAGTTCGCGATGAGTGCCAACCTGATGCTCGGCCGCTGGGGCAACCAACGCCTGGAAGCAGATATCGGTGGCCCGGTCGCACTGGATGGCCGCGTACGTGCGCGCATCGTCGCCGCCAAGCAGCAGAGCGACTCGTTCCGCGACGTCTATCAGATGGACAAGAATGTGTTCTACGGCATTGTCCAGGCTGACCTGAGCGACAGCACCCTGCTCGAAGTCGGCTACGAATACCAGTCGCCGGAAACTTCCGGCGTTACCTGGGGCGTGGTGCCTTACTGGGGCGTCGACGGCAAGCCGGCCAACCTGCCGCGTTCGACCAACCTGTCGGCACGCTGGAGCCGCTGGCCAATCGTCGAGAAGACCGCATTCGCACGACTGGAACAGAGCCTGGGCCATGACTGGGCGATCAAGGCCAGCTATACCCGCTCCAAGCGCGAGACCGAGGGCAATGTCTGGTACGGCGCGGCAGGCTACCCGCGTCCGGACGGCACCGGCGTGGTCGCTTACATCGGCGCCTTCGGCGAACGCGGTGACATGCAGGTATTCGACCTCAACGCCGGCGGCCCGTTCAAGCTGTTCGGACGCGAGCACGAGCTGGTGGTCGGCCTCGGCCAGTCGGTGCGCAAGGGGGAAGTCCCGGGCTCGGATTTCGACTATGCCGACGGCTATGACAAGGTACCGGATTGGCGTCACTGGACCGGCGACGTGGCGCCGCTGCAGGTCAATCGTTACAACTGGCTGTCCTCGCAGGATGAGCTCAAGCAGCGCGCCGCCTATGTTGCTGCACGCCTGCAGCTTGCCGATCCGCTGATGGCGGTGCTCGGTGCACGCTACGGCAGCTGGGAAACCCGCAGTTGGGAGTACGAACGCGACACGTCCGGGAAACTACTGGGCACCACCCGTGGCGGTTACAAGCCGGATGACTCGCTCACTCCGTATGCAGGCCTGATCTATGACTTCAGCAAGTCATTCAGTGCCTACGCCAGCTACACCGACATCTTCCAGCCGCAGAACTACCGCGACAAGAACAACAACTACCTGGAACCGGTGGTTGGCGATATGTGGGAAGCCGGCGTCAAGGCCGAGCTGTTCGACGGTCGCATGAACGCATCGGCAGCCGTGTTCAAGGGCGTCAAGGACAACGTTGCCGAAGTCGATGACTCGGTACCGGAGGCTTCCCTGCCCGACGGCTCCACCGCCTACCGCTCAACCGGCAAGGGCAACAAGGTCAAGGGTTGGGAAGTGGAAGCCCAGGGCAGCATCAGCGAACACTGGAACCTTTCGGCCGGCTATGCACACACCGTCATCCGCAACAAGGACGGCGTGCGCCAGAACACCACCACGCCGGTCAACACCTTCCGCCTCAATACCGGCTGGCGTCCAGGCGGTGCCTGGAGCCGCTTGTCGCTGGGTGGCGGCGTCACCTGGCAGAGCGAAATCTGGCGCATGAGCAACCGCCCGGCGGATGACTACATCACCAGCGGAAAACGCTACAAATATCCCATCACCCAGGACGCGGTGGTACTGGTCAACGCGTTTGCCGGCTACCAGTTCAACGACAACTTCTCCGCGCAGTTGAACATCAACAACCTGCTCGACAAGAAGTACTACAGCAACGTCGGCTTCTATGACGGCGTCAACTGGGGCGAGCCGCGCAACGTGCGTTTGAGCCTGCGCTGGAAGCTGTAATCCCTCCAGGGAAACCACTGCTTCGCGGTGGCGGCCAGGGACGGCCGACTTATTCCACGCCACCGGCTTTGCCGGTGGCGTCCGTATTGATCCGACTTTGCAGGTTCCCGTGGACAGCACGCCTCTCGCCAGCCCTTGGTACACCCGTCTTGGCAGTTTCTTCGCACGCCCCTGGTTGGGCGTGTTGTCACGCTCGCTTGCCGCCATCGTCGGCGGCTACGCACTGGCTGCCACATGCTCGATGTTCTTCGCCGTGGCCTTGCCGATCCCCCGCAGCCAGGCGGTGTTGACCGGCATGCTGGTCGCCATCGTGCTGTGCGCCTGCGCCGCACTGTGGGCGTTCGCCACCCGCAGCGCGCTGCGTGCCTGGGCTGGCATCCTGATCCCGATCGCGCTGTTGTGGTTGGGCACACAGTGGTTTGGAGCTGCAGCATGAAGAACGGATTCCGCCAATCGATGGCGTGGCTGCATACCTGGACTGGCTTGCTGGTTGGTTGGTTGCTGCTGCTGATCTTCATGGCCGGCACGGCCAGTTATTATCGCGAGGAAATCAGCCGTTGGATGCGCCCTGAGCTGCCACGCAGCACCGTCAGTGCCGACGATGCCGCCGCCCGCGCGCTAAGTTTCCTGCAGCGCAAGGCACCGCAGGCCGAGAGCTGGAGCGTCACCCTCCCCGACGCCCGTAATCCAGCGCTGCGTATGTTCTGGCGCAATCCCGAATCGATGGTCAAGCCGCCAGTCGAGGGCGAAAAACGCCGCCGCCGTGGCGGTGGCCGCTTCGGTGACGCCACCGTTGACCCCAACACCGGCAATGAAGTCGCCGCTCGCGAAACCCGTGGCGGCGATTTCTTCTACCGCCTGCACTTCGACCTGCATTACATCCCGGTGGTGTGGGCACGCTACATCGTTGGCTTCTGCGCGATGTTCATGCTGGTGGCGATCATCACTGGCGTAATCACCCACAAGAAGATCTTCAAGGACTTCTTCACCTTCCGCCCGCAGAAAGGCCTGCGTTCGTGGCTGGACTTCCATAACGTCAGCGCGGTGATGGCACTGCCGTACCACGCGATGATCACCTACACCGGCATCGTCACCTTGATGTTCATGTACCTGCCATGGGGCGTGAGCACGGCCTATCCAAAGGATGAAGATGCGTTCTTCAGTGAAGCCTTCGCACGCATGGCCGACATCGAATCACCGGGGCAAGGCCAAGCGGTGCCAGTGCCGATCCAGCAGTTGATGGACAGCGCGCGCAAGCACTGGAACGGTGCCGAGATCGGCGGCTTCACCGTGTACCGGCCCGGCGCGGCCAACGCGGTGATCGATATCCAGCAGCGCGATGGCAAGCGCCTGTCGGTGGATACTCCGTCGCTGCGCTATGACGCAGTCAGTGGCGAGCTGCTGGAAGCCAGCCCCAACGCCGGTGGCGCAACGCAGACCCGCGGCGTGATGTATGGGCTGCACCTGGCACGCTTCGCCGATTGGGGCCTGCGTGCTCTGTTCTTCGTGTCCGGGTTGATCGGCTGCCTGATGGTGGCCAGCGGCGTGGTGCTGTGGGCGGTGAAGGAGCGGCCCAAGCATGCCAAGTCCGGCAAGACCGGTTTCGGCCTGCGTCTGGTCGATGCCTTGAACATCGGCGCCGTCGCCGGCCTGCCGATTGCCTTTGCCGCTTATTTCTGGGGAAATCGATTGTTGCCGGTGCAGCTGGCCGAGCGCAGCGACGCCGAGGTCAGCGTGTTCTTCTATGCATGGGGTGCGTCGCTGTTGGCAGCCTTCATCTGGCCGAAGCGGATGATGTGGGCATGGCAGCTGTATCTGGGTGCGGCGTTGTTTGCCTTGATCCCGTTGCTCAATGCCTTGACCACACCGATGAACCTTGGCGCGACCATCGCTGCCGGTGATTGGGTTTTGGCCAGCTTCGACCTGACCATGATCGCCTTTGGCGCGATGCTGGCGTACTGCGGCTGGCGCATGCAGCACTGGCAGCCGCCACTGAGCGCCGCCGAGAAGAAACGCCGGCAACAGGCCGCTGTTGTCGCGGAGGCCGGCGCATGATGCTGCTTGCACTTGGTTTGTCGTTCGCTGCGTTTGCGGCCTTGTCGCTGGCGATGGAGAAGCATCAGCTGGAGCTGCATGGCAAAGCCGGTGCCAGTGCCACGCGCATGCGGCTATGGCGTTGGCTGGGCTGGGGTCTGCTGACTGCCGCGTTCGCGCTGTGCGTATGGCGCAACGGCTGGGCGCTTGGGCCGGTGTGGTGGTTGGGCGCAATGACCATCGCCGGCCTGCTGCTGGCGTTCGGCCTGTACCCGTACCGGCCGCGTTGGATCGCGCCGTTGGCGTGGGCCTTGCCGGTCGCGGGGATGGCGGCGGCAAGCCTGTAGAGCCGAGCCATGCTCGGCTGGAAGCGTTACCTGTAGTGCCGAGCCGTGCTCGGCTGGAAGCGTTACCTGTAGAGCCGAGCCATGCCCGGCTGGAAGCGTTACCTGTAGTGCCGAGCCATGCTCGGCATGGGCTTCACAGGTAAGGCCTCTGCCGAGCATAGCTCGGCACTAC
>NZ_JBRREK010000005.1:0-141441 GCF_056760235.1 Stenotrophomonas sp. STEN018 | reverse complement strand
TATTAAAATACATTTTTTCTTGCGCTTCCCTCCCCCCGCGTGGCGTGGGGGCCGTGGGCCCCCTCCCGGGGTTGGATGCTTTGCCTCCCTCCCCGCCCCCCCCCCCCCCGCCGCTCCCACAAGCTTCAAAGCCTCGTGTCAACTTTCCGACTCCGGCCCATTCACCTCCTCCGGCACAGCCCTTGCATCTGACTGGGCAGCAATCCTGAGGAGCTCCACGTGGCCGTTGCCGCAGATAAAAACCGCAAAGCTGAACCCACCAAGGAAGCGGCAAGCAAACCGCGGCGCTCGTTGTTGGTTCCCGCACTGATCGCCGTGTTCGCTGCCGCCGCAGCCGGCGGCGGGGTCTGGTACTTCACCCAGGGCAAGGCCCACGCCGAAGCCAGCAAGGATGCCAAGCCCAAGACGCCCGCTCCGGCCCAGTACTTCGCGCTGGACCCGGCCTTCGTGGTCAACCTCAGTGGCCCGGTTGACGGCCCCCGCTACCTGCAGGTCGAAGTGCAGCTGATGACCCGTGATCCGCTGGCGCTGACTGCGCTGCAGACCCACGCCCCGGCCATCCGCGCCAAATTATTGATGCTGTTCTCGCAGGTTGAGCCAACCCAGATCGCCGATCGCGCGGGCAAGGAAAAACTGCAGGCCTCCGCGCTGGCCGAAGTGCAAAAGCTGATGAAGGCCGAAACCGGCCAGAACAGTGCTGACGAATTGTTGTTCACCAGCTTTGTGACCCAGTAAGGCGCCACGATGAGCATCAACGACCTACTGTCCCAAGACGAGATCGACGCCCTGCTGCACGGCGTCGATTCCGGCTCGGTCAATACTGCCGAACCGGCGGCGGCGCCTGGCGAAGCGCGTTCGTACGACTTCGCCAGCCAGGACCGTATCATCCGCGGGCGCATGCCGACCCTGGAAATGGTCAATGAGCGTTTTGCCCGCTTGTGGCGCATCGGTCTGTTCAACCTGATCCGTCGCTCGGCCGAGTTGTCGGTACGGGGGATCGAGCTGGTCAAGTTCGGCGACTACCTGCATTCGCTGTATGTGCCGACCAATCTCAACCTGATCCGCTTCAAGCCGCTACGCGGCACCGGCCTGATCGTGTTCGAGCCGACCTTGGTGTTCGCCATCGTCGACAACTTCTTTGGTGGTGACGGGCGTTACCCCACCCGCATCGAGGGCCGCGAGTTCACCGCGACTGAAATGCGCGTGATCCAGCTGATGCTGAAGCAGACCTTCACCGATCTGCGAGAGGCCTGGGGCCCGGTGATGAACGTCGATTTCGACTACATCAACTCCGAGATCAACCCGCATTTCGCCAACATCGTCAGTCCGCGCGAGTACGTGGTGGTCAGCCGCTTCCACGTCGAGCTCGACAGCGGCGGTGGCGATATCCACATCACCTTGCCGTACTCGATGCTGGAGCCAATCCGCGAGCTGCTGGACGCCGGCATCCAGAGCGACCGCAACGACCGCGACGAGAGCTGGGCCATCATGCTGCGTGAGCAGCTGGATACCGCCGAAGTCGAGCTGTCCAGCGTGCTGGCCAAGCGCCGCATGAGCCTGCGCGAGCTGACCAAATTGAAGATCGGCGATGTACTTCCGATCGAAATGCCCAAGCAGGTGCCGCTGTGCGTGGAAGGCATCCCGGTTTTCACCGGTGAGTTTGGTGTATCCAACGACCGCAACGCCATCAAGATCACTGCTACCCATCCTCCGGGAAAGCGCCCGAGCGTCCCCGTGATTCAGGAAAACACCGATGAATGACAACCACTCCCCCGAGACTGAAAACGCCGCAACGCCGGCACAGTTCAGCAACCTGCAAGCCGACAACAGCATCAGCACCGATCTGGACCTGGACGTCATCCTCGACGTACCGGTGACCTTGTCGCTGGAAGTAGGCCGCGCTCGCTTGCCGATCCGCAACCTGCTGCAGCTCAACCAGGGCTCGGTGGTGGAGTTGGAGCGCGGCGCGGGTGAATCCTTGGACGTGTTCGTCAACGGCACCTTGATCGCTCATGGCGAAGTCGTCGTCATCAACGACCGCTTCGGTGTGCGCCTGACCGATGTAGTCAGCCCCAGCGAGCGTATCCGGAGACTGCGTTGATCGCATTGCTCGCCTATGCCGCACCGGCCGCCAAGGCGGCGACGCCGGTGGGCCAGCACGCGGCCAGTGCGCCCGGCCTGTTCGGCGCGTTCTTCACCTTGCTGCTGGTGCTGGGCCTGATCATCGGCCTGGGCTGGCTGCTCAAGCGCATGCCCGGCGGCGCGTTCCGCCCCGCCGAAGGCCTGAAGGTGGTCGCCAGCATCAACGTCGGCGCCAAGGAGCGCGTGGTAGTGGTCGACGTAAACGGCCAGCAGCTGCTGCTGGGCATTACCGCCGGCGGCATCAGCACCTTGCACCAGCTGCCTGAGCCGCTGCCGCAGACGCCCGCTCCGGCCCTGCCCAATCTCAAACAACTACCGAATTTCGCCCAGTTGCTGGCACAGAAGCTGCGCAAGGACTCCTGAACATGTCGGGCCAAGGTTTCAACTCTCGCGGTTTCAACTCACGTGCGCTCTGGCAAGTACTGATCGTGCTGGCGATGCTGGCATTGCCGCTGTTTGCCTGGGCCGCACCCGGCCCGCAGGTACCAGCGCTGCCGGACGTAAACGTCGGCAAGATTGGCGGCGCGCCGGTCAGCCTGCCGTTGCAGACCTTGTTGTTGATGACGGCAATCACCTTGCTGCCGTCGATGCTGCTGGTACTCACCGCGTTCACCCGCATCATCATCGTGCTCGGCCTGCTGCGCCAAGCACTCGGCACCGGGCAGACCCCGTCCAACCAGATCCTGCTTGGCCTGGCCTTGTTCCTGACTGCGATGATCATGATGCCGGTCTGGGACAAGTCATGGTCCACCGGCATGGCACCGTATCTGGATGGCAAGATCGACTTCCAGACCGCATGGCAGCTGTCCACCGCACCGCTGCGCGCCTTCATGCTGGCGCAGGTCCGCGAGACCGACCTGATGACCTTTGCTGGCCTCGCCGGGCAAGGCCCCTACGCCAGTCCGGATGCGATTCCGTTCCCGGTGCTGGTTGCCTCCTTCGTCACCAGCGAGCTGAAGACCGCGTTTGAAATCGGCTTCCTGATCTTCATCCCGTTCGTCATCATCGATCTGGTCGTGTCCAGCGTGCTGATGTCGATGGGCATGATGATGCTGTCACCGATGCTGGTCTCGGCGCCGTTCAAGATATTGCTGTTCGTGCTGGTGGATGGCTGGGTATTGGTAGTCGGCACCTTGGCAGCGAGCTTCAACGCGGTGTAGTTGTCGACCGCTGTTACGACGAACTTCTGCGATGCTCAATGAAAGTCACGGCTGCGTACGTCCAGACTGCCCAATAGCGGGGACAGATCATCCAGGCGGCGTGCGATCAGATGACGCACGCCGTTCTCGGCTTCTAGCCGGCCGCTGACCTGCATCAGCCGTGATTCCAGAAACACCTGCCGCTGGCGCTCGGCCAGCTGCCGCCAGACCACCACATTGATCTGGCCGAACTCGTCTTCCAAGGTGATGAAGGTGACGCCGCTGGCAGTTGCTGGCCGCTGACGCCCGCGCACCAGCCCGGCTACCAGCACATTGCCGGTGCTGCGCATGCTTTCCAGATCCTTGGAGCTGCGGCAGCGGCGTGCACTCAGCTGTCGCCGCAGACGCGCCAGCGGATGCAGCTCCAACGTGGTCCCGAGCAAGGCGTAATCCGCGCTCAGATCCTCGCCAGCGCTGGGCATCGGCAAGGCGACATCGGCTTCGGCAGTCGCCGGTTGGTCATCAAACAAGGGGCGCTGGTCTTCGACGCCGGCAATCGCCCAGCGTGCTCGATGCCGGTTGCCGGCCATGCCGCGCAAGGCACCGGCATCGGCCAGCAGGGCGCGTGCGCGTGCGTCCAGATCAGCCCGTCGACACAGGTCGGCGATATCCGTAAACGTGGCCTGTGCCCTCGCCCGCTCGATCCGCAGCGCGTCTTCGGCATTGAAGCCACGCACCAGGCAAAAGCCCAAACGGATCGCCAGCTGCTTACCGTCGCGCTCCCATTCCAACGAACAGTCCCAGCCGCTGTAACGCACATCCAGCGGTCGTGTCGCCACACCGTGCCGGCGCACATCCTGCAGCAGCTGATCCGGGCTGTAGAAACCCATCGGTTGGCTGTTGAGCAGTGCGCAGGTGAACTCGGCTGGATGGTGGCATTTCAACCAGCTGCTGGCATAGGCGATCAGCGCGAAACTGGCCGCATGGCTTTCTGGAAAACCATAGCTGCCGAAGCCCTTGATCTGCTCGAAGATGCGTTCGGCGAACTCCAGCGGATAGCCGCGATCCAACATGCCTTGGGTGAGTTTCACCCGATGCGGCTCCAGCCCGCCATGGCGCTTCCATGCTGCCATCGAACGGCGCAGACCATCGGCTTCGTTGGCGTTATAACCGGCCGCCACCATTGCGATCTGCATCACCTGCTCCTGGAACAGCGGCACGCCCAAAGTGCGTTCAAGCACCGCCTCCAAGGCTTCGGAGGGATAGCTGACCAACTCCTCACCGGTACGGCGGCGCAGATAGGGATGCACCATGTCGCCCTGGATGGGGCCAGGGCGGACGATGGCCACCTCAACCACCAGATCATAGAACTTGCGCGGCTGCAGACGCGGCAACATCGCCATCTGTGCACGCGATTCGATCTGGAACACGCCGACGGTATCGGCACGGCTGATCATCTCGTAGGTAGGTTTGTCTTCCTTTGGGATCGTCGCCAAGGTGAAATGCAGCCCGTGATAACGCTGGATCAGATCGAAACAACGGCGTACAGCGGTGAGCATGCCCAGCGCCAGCACGTCGACCTTCATCAAGCCAAGTGTTTCCAGGTCATCCTTGTCCCACTGGATGACGGTGCGCGCCTCCATAGCTGCGTTCTCTACCGGCACCATGCTGTGCAGGGCGCGTTCGGAAATAACGAAACCACCCGGATGCTGGGACAGGTAATGCGGGAAGTCGATCAGCTCGTTGGCCAGTATCAGGATGCGCCGCAGCAGCGGGCTGTCCGGATCAAAACCATGCTCACGCAGACGCTCTGCATCGGGCACGCCATCCGACCACTGGCCGATGCTGGAGGTCAGCTGGGTGATCACATCGCCGGGCATGCCAAGCACACGTGCCACATCACGCAGCGCGCCGCGCCCACCGTATTGCGTGGCTACCGCGGCCAAGGCGGCCCGTTCGCGGCCATAGCGTGAGAACACATACTGGATGACTTCTTCGCGTCGCTCGTGCTCGAAGTCGACGTCGATATCCGGCGGCTCATCGCGGTCATCCGAGATGAAGCGTTCAAACAATAGATGGCTATGCGAGGGGTCCAGCTCGGTGATGCCCAGCACGAAGCAGACCACCGAATTGGCCGCCGAGCCGCGTCCCTGGCAAAGAATGCCGATGCTGCGCGCATAGGCCACCAGATCGTGCACGGTGAGAAAGTACGAGGCGTACTTCTTCTTGGCGATCAGGCCAAGCTCTTTTTCGATCAGGGCCTGCGCCTCTGCGCTAGCACCTTCCGGCCAACGCCTGCGCACGCCACGCGCCACCAGCTCCGTCAGCCAGCACTGTGCGGTGTAGCCGGCAGGCACCACCTCGCTTGGATACAGGTAATTCACCGCTTCTTTCAGGTCGAACCCAGCGCAGCGTTCGGCGATGCACAGCGTCTGTTGCAAAAGCTCGGGCGGATAGATCGCCTGCAACGCCGATAGTGGACGTAGATGCCGCTCGCCGTTGGCAAACAAGCGCTGCCCGGCCTCGGCAACAGTGACGCGGTAACGAATGGCGGTCATCACATCCTGCAATGCCCGGCGTCCACGCGCATGCATATGCACATCACCGGCAGCGACCAATGGCAGCTGCAGCTGCTCACCAAGCGCCTGCAGTTGCTGCAGGCGAGCGTCATCATCGGCACCGTGATGCAGCTCCACCGTAATCCAGCAGCGTTGCGGGAACCATTGCCGAAGCTGCATGCCCTCGGCAGGTTCCGGCTGCCCAGCAGGCAACCACAAAGCCAATAGGCCGCTGCGATCAATCGCCGCAAGGTCCTCTGCCAACAGGCGATATTCGCCCTTTTCCGCGCGTCGCCGTGCCTGCGTGATCAACCAGCACAACGCCTGATAGCCTGCAGCGTTTTCCACCAGCAGCACCAGCTTGGGCCCGTTCTCCAGCTGGATCTCACTGCCGACGATCAACTGCAAGCCGGTTTCCTTCGACGCACGCCAGGCACGCACAATGCCGGCCAGCGTGCATTCGTCGGTGATCGCCAGCGCTTGATAGCCATGCGCCTTGGCCCGCGCAAACAACTCATCCGCAGTCGATGCACCGCGCTGGAAACTGAAGGCGGACAAGCAATGCAGTTCGGCATAAGCGGCATTCATGCGAACCAGCCCTGCAGCATGAAACCACCCTCGCCGCCCACCTCACGCCAGGCCCAGGCCTGCTGGCCGAAGCGGGTGCTGACCCGGTAGTAATCCCGGCGTACGTCATCGCCGTCCCACCAGCCACTTTCGATCCGCTCCGGTGCCGACAGCAGTTCCGGGCTTGCTCCCGGCCACGGCTGTGGCGTGCGCAGCAACCAACCGGGACGTATTGGTGACGGCAAGTTACTGGCTGTTGCAACTGCAGCAGGGGCAAGCTCGCCACGCCAGGCATATTCAGGCCGATGGTCGGCATGTACACGCAACCCGTGCACGGATTGATCGCCCAGCCGGGCGCGCAGACGTTCGCGCAGCTGCTCCCACGGCATGCTCTGCTGCGGACGGGTATCAAACAACTCGCGGTGTTCCGGCACAAACGCCGGCAACTGATCGGCGCGCAGGCCAAACTGGCGTACCGGTGCCGGGATCTTGGCTTGTTCCAAACGGCTGCGGGCGATCTCGAACAACAGGCTGGCATCGCGCTCGGCCGCAAGCAGGCCGATTTCCAGCGTGGTTGCAGGCCGGTCTTCGTGCTCCAGCAACAGCACAAAACGCTGCACGCTGCCATCGCGGCCAGCAAGAAACGCGGCAAGATCCGAGGTCAAACGCCGCAACGGGAACAGCAAGGCCTGCGAGGACTCCACTTCGTAACCCAGTTCGATGCGCAGCTCGAATACATCCGGCGGCTGATACGGTTGCAATACAAAAGCCCGCTCGCCGAGCAAGGCATCCAGCTGCCGCAGTACATCCGGCGCAAAACGCCGGTTGACGCTGGCCCGTGGCAAGCCCTGCAATTGTTTGACGGTGCGGATGCCCATGCGCGCGAATGCCGCCGAGGCGCTGGCACCAAAGCCAGCCCGCGCCACCGGCAGCTGCCCGAGTAATGCGGGCAAGCCAGCTTCATCCACGTTCAGACCATCGCGCGCATTGGCCAATGCGCGTGCGGCTACCGGATTGGGAGCCAAGGCGATCCGGTGGCGGAAACCCAGCGCGTCCAATTCCTGCCGCAGACGCGCCTCGAACTTCGGCCACGGCCCGAACAGCGCCAAGCTGTGCTCGATTTCGATGATCAGCGCCTGCGCATACTGCAGACTTACCTGCGAACTGAATTGATAGGCCCAGGCCGCCAGAAACTGGTGCCAATGCAACTGCGCATCGGGCTCGTACGGGTGTATTTCAAAGCCGGTTGCCAGCGCTTGCGCGGTCACCAGCGATTGCCCCGCCTTCAAGCCCAAAGCCGCCGCTGCGGGATTGACCGCGTGCAGCACCCGCCGCTGGCTCGGCCCACTGATCAACACCCGCGCCGCTTCCGGCTCGGCACAGGCGCGCAACACGCCGTCCATGGCCAGATGCGGCAATAGAATGCAGGCCCAGCGCATCGCTTACTGCCCCCGGGCAAAGGGCAATGGACGCGTTGGCACCATGCCACCACGACACTTCAAGACCCGCAGCTGCGCCGGCTGCGCATCGATGGCGATACGCAAGGCGGCCGGCGAAGGATTCCTGGCCGCTTGCAGCGGCCGACTGGCAAAGCCCAGCGTCTGCCCCGATTCGGCGGCCACCTGCAGCCGTCGCAAGGCCTTGTCTTCGGCCATCTGCGGCCAGCACAGCACGGCACCGCAACTGCCAGAACGCAGGCATTGTTCAGTGGCCCACAGCGCATCGCGCTGATCCGCGGCCTGCACCACCTGCAACTGGCGCAGGTCGATACCCGCTGCCTGCCAGGCCGGTGCGTACGGAATATGCGGAGGTGCCACCAGCACCACGCGTTCGCCAGCCTGGGTCAAACGTGCCAATGACGGCCACAGCAGACGCAGCTCACCCACGCCTTCGGCTGGCAACAGGATTTCGCTCAGCGCGGACTCCGGCCAACCACCAGTAGGCAGAACCTCATCCAGTTGCGCATAACCCGTGGATTGGCGGCTGGCCGGCAACGGCGCAGGCCGGCCACGCCAGATCCGGCGCTCATGCAGCAGGCTATCGAGGGCAACAACCGCACCCATCAGCCGCGCCGCACCAGGCCACAGAACACGCCCTCGATGGCGAAATCCTGATCGTGCTGCACTTCAATCGGCGCATAAGCCGGATTGCGTGGCAGCAGGCGCAACTGGGTGCCGCTACGTGACAGCCGCTTGATGGTCAGCTCGCCATCCAGCCGCGCCACCACCGTCTGTCCGTTGCGCGCATCACTGCTGCGCCTGACCCCGACCAGATCACCGTCGAAGATGCCGTCGTCGATCATCGAATCACCCTGCACCCGCAGCAGGTAATCCGGACGCGCAGCAAACAGGCGTTCATCCAACGCGAGGGTATCGACCAGCTCGGCATCGGCGCCGATCGGCGTGCCCGCCGCGACCCGGCCAAGGATGGGCACCTGCAGCAGCTCCGCACGCGGCGCCAGCCCGACCGGACGAATCCCACGTGCCTGCCCGGCAGCCACCTCGATCAGGCCGGCCTCGCTCAAGGCCAGTACGTGTTTGCGCGCCGCACCGCGTGATGCCAGCCCACAGGCGGCGGCAATCTCGGCCAACGAGGGCGCCTGTCCGTGCCCATTCACCTGGTCACGGATGTAGCGAAGGATAGCGGCACGACGCGGGCTGAGGTCAGTCATGGAGTACATTTGTACTCCATCTACACAAAGCTCGCCAGAGGCTGAGCGCCGCTATTCAGGTGAATACGAAAAACACAGCGCCGCTGCTATCTTTTGCTGCATATGGACCCTAAAACCTCCATAAAATCGCATCCGTCCCTGCCTCAGGCATTGCGCAGCGTGCCGCTGCGTACCATTGCTCCGGTCACCACGCTGGCCTTGCTGTTCTTCTCGATTTGGCTGTGGTTTGACGGGCAGCACCTTGTTGCCGCAGCCAGCTGCCTGTTGTCAGCACTGGCCCTGCTGGCCAGCGTATGGATCCATCAGCGCAAGCCCCGCTTGGAGACAGGCGGCGTGCTGCTGTGCCTGAGCACGGTAGGCGGCAGCCTGCTCTCCGCCTGGCAGCTGGGCAGCGACGCACTGCCGTGGACTTACCTGACCTTGATGTCCAATTTCTTCATCGTCCGCAACCAGATCGCCACCCCGCTCAATCTGTTGCTGGTTGCTGGCCTGCTGCTCATGCCAAACGTGCTGCTCGGCCATCCTGCACACCTGCAGGCACTGACCGTGATCGTGCTGGTGTTCGGCTTTGGCTACCACTTTTCACGCCGCCTGCAAGGCGACCGCACTCGCCTGGAGATGCTGGCATCGCTGGATGCACTGACCGGCGTCCCCAACCGACGTGCTTTGGAAAAATCATTGCAAGCGCATATCGATGGCGTCCGCGATGAACGCTACCGGCAAGGCCTGGTGGTGATCGACATCGACAACTTCAAAGAGGTCAACGACCACTACGGCCATGGTGCAGGTGATACCGCCCTGTCAGATCTGGCTGCCATCCTGCGTTTTGAACTGCGTGAGAACGACCAGGTATTTCGCTTTGGCGGCGAGGAGTTCGTGATTCTTGCCGATACCGGCAGCCATGAAGCGCTGGTCCGGTTTACCGAACGCCTGCGCAAGGCGGTCCATGAATCGCTGCGCGGGCCAGGCGGCCGCATCACCATCTCGGTAGGTGCGGCGATGTATGCCGGCGAGCAGCGTTGGCAGGACTGGTTTGCGCGTGCCGATACCGCGCTGTATGAGGCCAAGGGCAAGGGGCGTAACAGCGTGGTGGTTGCGGAGTAGCTTTGGCTTCGACTCCCTCCCTTGCGCCGCAGGCGTAGAGGAGGGTTGGGGAGGGGTAGCTTTCGCTTTTGCCCTTGCTTCCGCAGTGCATGCAGCGCTTTTCCCGCGAGCCAAAGCC
This sequence comes from Stenotrophomonas sp. STEN018, assembly GCF_056760235.1. NCBI lineage: Bacteria > Pseudomonadati > Pseudomonadota > Gammaproteobacteria > Lysobacterales > Lysobacteraceae > Stenotrophomonas > Stenotrophomonas sp. STEN018. The sequence continues at coordinate 131,142 of NZ_JBRREK010000005.1, read as the reverse complement.
AGAGCCCCCTCATCCGGTGCTGCGCACCACCTTCTCCCGCAAGCGGGAGAAGGGAGCGAAAGCGAAATCAACAGCTGCAACAGCAACCAAAACCAAAGCAACAGCCAAAGCAACAGCCAAAGCCAAAGCCAAAGCAGCAACAGCCAAAACTACCCCTCCCCAGCCCTCCCCTGCGCCTGCGGCGCAAGGGAGGGAGTAAAGAAGGGCCGCTTGCGCGGCCCTTCTTTTAAATCATCAAGCAACTGCTTCGATCAGGAACGCAGCGGGATCACCCGGATCTCGACGCGGCGGTTCTGCGCGCGGCCCGCATCGGTGCTGTTGTCGGCGATCGGATAGGCCTTGCCTGCGCCCAGGGTTTCAATGCGCTCGCGCTGTACACCCTGCGCGGTCAGGTACGCCGCCACGGCATCAGCACGCTCCTTGGAAATACGGTTGTTCACCGCATCGGTGCCGATACTGTCAGTGTGGCCGACCACTTCGATCATGGTCTGGTTGTACTCGCTCAAGGTGCTGGCAACACCATTGAGTGCACCGTAGAACTGCGGCTTCAGCGTGGTCTTGTTGAAATCGAAGGTAATGCCGTCGGGCAGGCTCAAGGTGATGTTGTCACCATCGCGCTGCACGTCGATACCGGTGTTGGCAGTGCGCTCACGCAGTGCGCGTTCCTGACGGTCCTGGTAGTTGCCAACTGCAGCACCGCCGAGTGCGCCGATACCGGCACCCACCATTGCGCGCTGACGACGCTCGGTGGCGTTGCCGCCGCTGAGCAGGCCGGCAGCAACACCGATGGCCGAGCCGATCAACGCGCCCTTGCCGGTCTTGTTCTGCTGCTGGGTCTGATTGCCGTACTGGTCCTGCTGCACATACGAGCCACCGGTGGCACAGGCCGAGAGGACGGCTGCCGCCACCAAGCCAATGGAAAGATTACGAACAACAGTAAGGGTGGTCATCTGAGTCTCCTGATAGGCCGGACTGGCCAGCGTGGATTTGCCGGGCAAGCATAAACATCACGACGCACTACCTGCGTGATCCTCAACCTTCGTCACAGGTGTCCATTCATCTAACTGTCTTGCGCGTTAAGCCAGTGTCAGCGACAACGCTGGTAGGCGGCCAAGGCCTCATCGCGGCCCTGCGCAAGGTCCACCAGGGGCCGGGTCGGGTAGCTTGGCGCATGCTCGGCCAGCAGCTGCGGGAACTGCCAGGGCGCGAACCGCGCCTTCAACGGCAGCGCGGCCAGTTCGGGCACCCAACGGGTGATATAGCGCGCGTTCGGGTCGAACTTCTGCGCCTGCGTCACCGGGTTGAATACGCGGAAATACGGCGCCGCATCCGCGCCGGTACCGGCGATCCACTGCCAGCCCATGCTGTTGTTGGCCAGGTCGGCATCCACCAAGGTATCCCAGAACCAGCGTGCGCCTTCCTTCCAGTGCATGCGCATGTGCTTGCACAGGAAGCTGCCCACCAGCATCCGCACCCGGTTGTGCATGTAGCCGGTGGCCCACAACTCGCGCATGCCGGCATCGACGATGGGGATACCGGTACGGCCCTGCTGCCACGCTGCCAACATCTCCGGCTGCGCCGGCTCCCAGGCAAAACGCTCGAAGCGCGGATTGAGATTGACGTCGCTGGTCTGCGGGAAATGATGCAACAGGTGGCAGGAGAACTCGCGCCAACCCAGCTGGCGGATATAGCCATCGATGTCCGCATCACGGCCGGCGCTGCGCATGCCTTCCAGCGTGTACGCGATCCGCCACGGCGCGATCTCACCGAAATGCAGGTGCGGCGACAGCAGCGAAGTACCAGTGCGATCCGGCAGGTCGCGCTGTTCGCGGTAGCCATTGAGTGCGCCTTCGGCGAATACTTCCAGCGCTTCCTGTGCCCCGGCCTCGCCGGGCTGCCAGTGTTCCCAGAAGCCGGCATCCCAACCCAGCCGCGGCTTCAGCGCGAGTGCCTGCAAGGTAAGACCAGACAGCTTCACCGGACTCAGTTTGCGCGGCGCTTCGGACAGCTCAGGCAGCCGCCAACGGGTCAATGCGTTGCGCCAGAACGGGGTGAATACCTTGTACGGTCCGCCTTGCAGCGTGGTCAGTTCCCACGGTTCGAACAACAGATAGCCGTTATGGCTTTCCACCTGCAAACCCTGCTCGCGCAGGCCACGCTTGATCGCCGCATCGCGCGGTTGCGTGGCCGGTTCGTACTTGCGATTCCAGTAGACCGCTTCAGCACCGCTTTCAGCAATCAGCGCCTGCAACTGCGCCATGCTGTCGCCACTGCGCAGCACCAAGGCCGAACCGATGGCGCGCAGCTGTGCATCAAGCTGCTGCAGTGAATGATGCAGCCATGCGTCGGAGGCCGCGCCCGGCGCCCAAGCCCCCTCTTCCTGCGGTGCATGGATGTAGACCGGCACTATCTGGTGACCCGCGTTGATCGCGGCCTGCAACGCCGGGTTGTCACGCAGCCGTAGATCGCGGCGGAACCAGACAATGGCGGTGGACATGCAGCAACTCCCGCTTATTCGAATGAACCGACCGAATCGTGGCTCAGATTGTCAAAGCGGGTGTACTCGCCGAAGAACTTCAATTTGCACGAACCGGTGGGGCCACCACGGTGCTTGCCGATGATGATCTCGGCCAGGCCCTTATCGGGCGAGGTTTCCTTGTTGTAGTAATCGTCGCGGTAAATGAAGACGATCATGTCCGCATCCTGCTCGATAGCGCCGGATTCGCGAAGATCGGCCATCACCGGGCGCTTGTCGGTACGGGTTTCCAGGGAGCGGTTGAGCTGTGACAGTGCAATCACCGGCACGTTCAATTCCTTGGCCAGACCCTTCAGACCACGCGAGATTTCCGAAATTTCGGTCGCTCGGTTCTCGCTGTTACCCGGCACGCTCATCAGCTGCAGGTAGTCGATCACGATCAAACCAAGATCGTGTTCGCGCTTGAGTCGGCGGCACTTGGAACGCAGGATTTCCGGCGACACACCGGGGGTGTCGTCGATGAAGATCTTGGTTTCCTTCAGCATGCGGATAGCGCCGGTTACACGGCTCCAATCCTCGTCTTCAAGCTGACCGGTACGCAGGCGCTGGGCGTTGATGCGGCCGTTGGAGGAAATCAGACGCATCGCCAGCTGCGATGCCGACATTTCCATCGAGAAGATCGCCACGCCCTTCTTTGACTTGATCGCCGCGTACTCGGCGATGTTCAAAGCCAGCGTGGTCTTGCCCATGGCAGGACGTGCAGCCAGGATGATCAGATCGGTCGGCTGCAGGCCGGCGGTCATCGCATCGAAATCGTTGTAACCGGTCGGCAGACCGGTGATGTTGCCACCGTTCTCGAAGCGGTTGCGCAGTTCTTCGAAGGCGTCCTTCAGTGCACCCGGCATGGCAACAAAGTCGGTACGCCCGCGCGCGCCCTGCTCGGCAATGGCGAACACCGACTTTTCCGCAGTCTGCAGCAGCTCGGAGCTGTCGCGCCCTTCGGGCTGGAAACCGTCGTTGACGATATCCGTACCCACCTGGATCAGCTGCCGCAACACTGCCTTGTCGCGCACGATTTCGGCATAGGCGCTGATGTTGGCCGCCGACGGCGTGGTGCTGGCCAGTTCGATCAGGTAGGCACCATCACCGACCAGATCCGACTTGCCCTGCGATTCGAACCACTCGCCCAGGGTGACGGCGTCGAACGGACGGTCACGCTCGGACAGATCGTGGATCGCCCGGTAGATCAGCTGGTGGTCGCGCCGGTAGAAGTCCTTGTCGGTCAGCACCTCGTTGACCCGGTCATAGGCCTCCGGGGCCAACATCAAGCCACCAAGCACGGCCTGCTCGGCTTCCACCGAATGAGGGGGAACGCGCAAGGAGTCGATGCGCTGCTCGCTACGATCAGAACGATCGTTGCGGTCACCGCGGTCGCGGTCGGAACGGAAACCAGTACGGGCGGACATGAAAAGCGTTATTCCTGCAATAAGGCCGTGCGGCCATGGTAGGTGGGCATTGCCCACCGGGATACGTACAAGTCTGTGGATAACCTGTCTACAACCCAAGCCTGCAAGGACTGGGGATTGGGCTGGCATACAGAAACAAGCACCCGGCGCCGTTGCAGCGCCGGGCGTGGATTATCGCATGGGTGGCGCCAGGCCCGCCCGGCCGCGCCTCAGGCCTTGTGCTGGCGCTCGATCCAGAGCAGGAACTTGTCGACAAAACCCTGCAGGAACTGATGGGTGCCGTCGTTGCTGATGCTGCCATCAGCCTCGATCAGGCCCTCCTTGAAGTGCAGGAAGGCCTCCGGCTGCGGCATAACCGCCAGGTCAACGAACACCAGTACATTGCGCAGGTGCTGCTGGGCCAGGGCACTGCCGATGGCACCGATGGAGGCGCCCACCACCGCTGCTGGCTTGCCGGCAAAAGCGTTGTCGCCGTAAGGGCGGGAGGCCGTGTCGATGGCGTTCTTCAGCACACCGGGGATAGAGCGGTTGTACTCGGGAGTGACGAACAGCACCGCATCGGCAGCGCGCACCTGGTTCTTCATGCGCGTGCCCTGCGCCGGGAACTGGCTATCGTGATCCTGATTGTAGAGCGGGATGTCACCGATCTGGATGTAGTCAAACTTGACCCGATCACCTGCCAGCTTCTCCAGCGCCAGCGCCAACCGCCGGTTGATGGATTCCTTGCGCAGACTGCCGACGAAAACCGCGATCTTGTACTGGCTCATGACGACCTCGCTCGGTAAGAAGGGCACAGGCTAGCCAGAATGGGCTTCGTAGCAGGTGAAGGCAACGTCTTGGCGAACCATCAGCGCCGGATGCGCAGCATCAAAGGCGCAGACGCCCGGTAAGCCCGCCATAGGCCAGCCTCACGGTGTCGAAGCCGTACTTCGATTCCAGTCTTTTGATGATGAAGTGACCGCGCGCCATGTCCTGGTAATAGGCAGTGAACATGGTGTTCAAGGTCGCTCCGGCCACCGCACCAATCACCGGCACGGCCTGCGCAACAAACTTCTCCGATACCACCACACCAAAGCGCGCAGCGATCTTCTCCACGATCCTGGCCAGCCACTTGCCGGCCTCTTTCGGGCCCAACCCGAGCAGCACACCGTGACTGCCGCTGACCGCACTGCCTGCCAGCTCCGCTGACAGGTGCCGCATTACCTCGGTGGTGAAGCCACGCGCCAGGTAATAGCCGGTCTCGCTGGCGTCGTCCTGACCGGAGTCACCACCCAGCGCGAACACCTCCAGACAGGCCTGCCGGGTCGCCATCTCGTTCAGATCGAAACCTTCGCTACGGGCAACATCGGCCACCGCGCGCATGATGATGGTAGTGGACAGTGGCAACTCGATTGCCAGCGCCGGCAGACCACCCGCTCCGCCCAGCGCACCAGATGCGGCCGCCGCCAGCTTGTGCAGGCGCGGTGATGCCGGTTTGCCGGGCTGCTTGTTGTCCATCGTCCACAGCGCCGTCTGTGCTGCCTTGTACAAGGCCGCCTCGGTCACACCCTGGATGCGTGAGGACACTGCTGTTGGCAGCTTGCGCACGGCGAACTCCAATGGCCCGCCGATCAGGTTGGCCATTTTTGCGGTAAGCGTGGGCGATTCCAGCAGGCCCACCGCACGCTCCAGATCGGCCAGATCCTGCGCGTTGTCGTGCAGACGAAGGGCGATCTCGTTCATTGTGTTCAGCCGGCTTCCGGCAAGCCCGCCAGCACGCCCATGAACTGCCGGTAATGGCGCAGTTCGGCAATGGAGTCGTGCACGTCGCTGAGCGCGGTATGGCTGGAGGTCTTGGTGACTCCAGCAGCAACCACAGGCGACCAGCGCTTGGACAACTCTTTGATCGTCGACACATCGAGATTGCGGTAATGGAAGTACTTCTCCAGCCGCGGCATCTGCCGGTGCAGGAAACGCCGGTCCTGACAGATCGAGTTACCGCACATCGGCGAGGCGCCGGCCTTGATCCAGTCCTGCAGGAACGCGATGGTCTTGGCTTCGGCCTGACCCAGCGTGGTGCTGCTGTCCAGCACCCGCTGCCACAGGCCCGAGCGCTGGTGCTGATTGCGGTTCCATTCGTCCATCGCTTCCAGCGTGGACAAGGAATGGTTGATGGCGTACTCAGGGCCTTCGGCCAACACATTGAGTTGACCGTCGGTGACGACGGTTGCGATCTCGATGATGGAATCGTTGTCCGTATCCAGACCGGTCATCTCCAGATCAATCCAGATCAACCGATCATTGCCCGCGCTGTTGTCCGCCATGTGCTGCCTCATGCTTGGGGCCGGCGGTCAAGCGCCGCACGGCCAGAATATCGAAGCGCACATGATACCCCTGCCAAAGGTGGGGGCTGCGTCAAAGGTCGTCGAGGGTCAGCAGCGGTCGCCCGCGCTTGGCCCGGAAATAGTTGGTAAGGCGCAGGCTGGCCTCCTGCGCCAGCACCCCGCCCTGCACCTGCACGCGATGGTTATGGCGTGGATCGGTGAGCAGATCGAACACGCTGCCGCAGGCCCCGGTCTTGGGATCGGTAGCAGCAAACACCACCCGTGCGATACGCGCATGCACCAGCGCCATCGCGCACATAGCGCAGGGCTCCAGCGTCACGTACAGGGTGCTGCCAATCAGCCGGTGATTGCCCAGCGCCTTGCCAGCCTGGCGCATCGCCACGATCTCGGCATGCGCACTGGGGTCATGGTTGGCGATATTGAGGTTCCAGCCCTCGCCTAACAGCACGCCGTCAGGGCCCACCAGCACCGCGCCGACCGGGATTTCATTGAACTCAAGCTGCGCGCGATCGGCCAAGGCCAGTGCGTGGCGCATCCAATGTTCGTCGCTGGGGGCTGGATCGATCTGGGACATGCGGGGAATACAGGGGTGGAAGCGGCGCAAGGGTAACGCAGATGGCTACCACCTGCTGCTTCAGTGCCTGTCACCCAAGCCGGAAGAAGCCGTGATGCGTTCTACTTCAGCGAAGAAGGTAGCGAACGCGCCGGGCATCTATCTGTGGGAGCGGCGTAAGCCGCGAAGCTGACCTCGCTCAACCCGTGGCTCCAGTGTCATCTCATGACCCGCTTGCTCCGCGGCTTACACCGCTCCCACAAAAATCGAATGCCCGCGGACCTCATCATCTGAACAGGCAACCTGGCTCTACGGGGTCGCAGCGTTCTCGCGTTCCTGCACCGAAACCCGGTTTCTGCCACTGTGCTTGGACGCGTACAGCATTTCATCCGCTGCCTTCAGCACCGCCTCGATCGCAAAACTGCTCTGCGGCCAATTGGCCAGGCCCAGCGAAATCGTGATCGCGCCGACCTTGGCGATGTTCATTTCCTCCACCGCCACCCGCAGACGCTCGGCTACCTGCCCCGCTGTTGCCAGGGTGGTGGATGGCAGCAGTATCAGGAACTCCTCGCCGCCGACGCGCAACGGCACGTCATAAGCGCGGCAGGCCTCGCGCATGCGCTGGGCGAGCTGCTGCAGGACGAGGTCGCCGACGTCGTGGCCGTGGCTGTCGTTGACTCGCTTGAAGTGATCGATATCGATCGAGATGACCGAAAACGTACTGCCCTGGCTCTCGAAGTTCGCCAGCGCTTCATCCAACCGGCGGCGGTTGCCCAGTTTGGTCAGCGGATCGGTGGTGGTGTCCTCGCGCAGCTTGCTGAAACTCTTGTGGATCGCATCAACACCGATCAGCAAGGCCTTCTTGAGCTCGCGTGACTCGAAGTACCAGGACTTCACCGAGCGGATGTCCTTGGCCGAGGACGGATCCTCCATATTGCGCGCACCATCGGCCAACAAGCGCAGCGGACGCGAGATAAGCCGCGCGCTCCACAGCACCAGGATCAAGGTCAGGATCGTCGCCGGCAGCGCTCTGTACAGCGTGCTCTGCATCAGCTGGGTCAAGGGTGCGAGCGTGACCTCTTCGGGGCGTTGGGCGACTATGCCCCAGCCGGTCGAGGCTACCGGCGCGTAGCCAGCCAGCATTTTCACGCCTTGCGAGTTGACCGCATGCCCTTTGCCCGCCTGCCCCGAGGCGACGCGGTCGACCACGACGTTCTTCTCGACAAAATCACCGATCCGGTCCGGATTGGGGTGATAGATGATGCGCTTCTGCTTGTCGACCACGAACAGGTAGGAGCCATCGACATAGAAATGCTGGCCGAGCAGGCGGTCGAGAATGTTTTCTTTCTGCAGGTAGATCGCGCCACCGACCGCACCAAGATAGCTGCCAGACGCGGACACGATCGGATGATTGATGAAGACGATGAAGTTACCTGTTGCCGACTGATACGGCGCACTGATCAACGGCTGCTTTTCACGCAATGCGGTCTTCACCGCCTCGCTGTTGAGCACCCGCCCCTGCAGACCCATTGTTTCAGGCGAGGTCGCCAGCACCTTGCCGCTGGCGTCGAAGATGGTGATGGAGTTGAAGCTCTTGCTCATCATGCGCAGGCGCGCAGCCTCCTCCCCCAACTGGGAGACATCATCCATTTTCATCGCGAGCAGCTGCGCGGTATAGGCAAGCTGCAGCTGGGACGCCTGCAGGAAGTCCTCGGTGCTCTTGGCCAGCTTGTTGGCGTAGGCGTAGTTGCCGTCCAGCGTGGTGTCGACCAGCTGCTGACGCTGCACGGTGTAGCCGGCATAGAACGTATTGGCGAACGGCACCAGTGCTCCGATCAACGTGAGCACCAAAATAAGTTTTCGTAAATCCATGGATCCCAACGCGGACGCTTGAAGGTAGTGCCGCGACGAACCCACGCATGCCCGGGCGCGCAGCTCCCCCAAGCTGGGCCCATTTTACCAGCGTAACTGTCCTGATTGACCGATACCGGTGTCATCCCGGCGCAACCAACCAAGCAGACGATTTGCCTTCGCGCACAAAAAAGCCGCTGGTGTCAGCGGCTTTTCTGAATATCTGGCGGGCAAAGTGGGATTCGAACCCACGGAAGGTTTAACCCTTCGCCGGTTTTCAAGACCGGTGCCTTAAACCGCTCGGCCATCTGCCCGTAACGTACTGCTACCCCGGATAACGCTCCGGGGCGCGCATTCTCGCATGCCTGCGGGCTTTTTTGTTCAACCTGCTTCGATTGCCAGCGAACCGGCCATCGAGGCGCGGATCTTCTCCTTGGCTCGCTCGCAGGCGCCGCCACAGTGCAGGCGCGAGGCCTCCAGCTCGGTCGGCAGGTGTTCAGCCAGGAAGTCGATGAATACCCGCACCGCCGGCAATAGGCCGCGACGCGAGGCAAACACCGCGTGGCAGATGCCCTGCGGCAGCGACCAGTCCGGCAACACCACTTCCAGCTCGCCGTTGCGAACGGCTTCGGCGCAGACGGTTTCCGGCAGCATGGTGATGCCGAAACCATCCTTGACCATGGCCTGCAGCAGCGGGAAGTCGAAGCCCGCAACGCGTGGCTGCAGTTCGACCCGGCGCACTTCACCGCCAGGACCGTGCAGCTCCCAGCGCTGGCGTGCTTCGTCTTCGCTGATGCTCAAGGTGACGTGATTGCCGAGGTCTTCCGGCGAGGACGGCCGCCCTGCCCGATCCAGATAGGCAGGGCTGGCAACCAGCAACTCCTGCACCTGGCCAAAGCTGCGCATCACCAGACTGCCGTCATCGTCCAGCCGCGAGCGCACCCGCAGCGCCACGTCATAACCTTCATTGATGATGTCGACGCGGCGATTGCTGATGTTCAGCTGCAGCCGCACTTTCGGGTATTGCTCGAGGAATTTCGGAAGCAGTTTGGGCAGCTGCATCTGCGCCAACGACACCGGCACGCTGGCACGCACCAGCCCACGCGGCTCGGCACTGAGCCTGTCCACGACTTCGCGCGCAGCCTGTGCTTCGGCCAGCATGGTCTGTGCATGCCGATGCACGCTGGTGCCAACGTCGGTGACCGCAAAGCGGCGGGTAGAGCGTTGCAGCAGGCGTACGCCGAGGTCGGTCTCAAGCTGGCTGATGCGTCGGCTGAGACGTGATTTCGGGATGCCCAGCGCCCGCTCGGCTGCAGCAAAGCCGCCATGGTCGACCACCATGGCGAAGTAGTAGAGGTCGTTGAGGTCCTGCATGGATTGAGCCCATCATTGGAACGAACTGGTAAATTTAATCACCTTTGTCCTGTATTTACAAATCAGACCACAAACAGTCCTGATTGGAGCCGGTCCGGGGGAAGTGATCGCTACGGGCGATGCCTATTCATTTTCCAGGGCGTAGCCATGCTGCGCTGAGGCATTACCAGCCACGCCCGGTTTTGTGGGAGCGGCGTCAGCCGCGAAGCCTGCAATCCATGAGATTGCCGGCTTTGCGTAATTTCGACGAACCGGGCTTCGCGGTTCATGCGCTTCCGGCGGGCATCTCTGGGCTTGCGGGGATCGGGGGCTGACCTTTTGCCGGACAGGTCCTGCCGAGCATGGCTCGGCACTACAGGCGATGGCGGTAGCTGTGCGCATTTGTAACAGCGGCATAAGCCGCGAAGCCCGCAATCTTTGAGATTACGGGCTTCGGTGCAACTTCGACGAACCTGGTTTCGCGGTTTATAGCCCCTGCAGGTATTTCGGTCCCTGCAGGCCTTGGGGCTGACGCTTTACCGGGCAAGCCCTGCCGAGCATGGCTCGGCACTACATCGCTGGATCGGCAATTCGTTGCTCAGACGATGCTTTCGGCGCCGCCCATGTACGGGCGCAGCGCTTCCGGAATGGTGATCGAGCCGTCGGCGTTCTGGTAGTTCTCCATCACTGCGATCATTGCGCGGCCTACCGCAACGCCCGAGCCGTTGAGGGTATGCACCAGCTCCGGCTTGCCGTTGGGGTTGCGCCAGCGCGCCTGCATGCGGCGCGCCTGGAAGTCACCACAGTTCGAACACGAGGAGATCTCGCGATAGGTCTGCTGCGACGGTAGCCAGACTTCCAGATCGTAGGTCTTGATCGCCGAGAAGCCCATGTCGCCGGTGCACAGCAGCACCTTGCGGTACGGCAGGCCCAGCTTCTGCAGCACCGCTTCGGCGCAGCCGGTCATGCGCTGATGCTCGGCATCGCTGTCTTCGGCGGCGCAGATGCTGACCAGTTCCACCTTCTCGAACTGATGCTGGCGGATCATGCCGCGCACATCGCGGCCGCCGCTGCCGGCTTCGGAACGGAAGCACATCGAATGCGCGGTCATGCGCACCGGCAGACGCTCGGCGTCGATGATCTCGTCGCGGACGATATTGGTCAGCGGCACTTCCGAGGTCGGGATCAGATAGCGCGTGGATTCACCCAGCGCAGTCTTGAACAGGTCTTCCTCGAACTTGGGCAGCTGGCCAGTGCCGCGCAGCGAGTCAGCATTGACCAGCACCGGCACATTGGTTTCTTCGTAGCCATGCTCGTTGCTGTGCAGGTTGAGCATGAACTGGCCCAGCGCACGGTGCAGGCGCGCGATCGAACCGCGCAGCACGGTGAAACGCGCGCCGGACAGCTTGGCCGCGGTTTCCGCGTCCAGGCAGTTGTTGCGGGCACCCAGTTCGACATGGTCGAGCACCGGGAAGTCGAACTCACGCGGGGTGCCCCAGCGCAACTGTTCGACGTTCTCGCTCTCGTCCTTGCCGGCCGGCACATCGGCGGCGGGCAGGTTCGGGATACCCATCGACAGGGTTTCGATCTGCTCGCGCAGCACGTCCAGCTGGGCTTCCGAGCTCTTCAGCTCATCGGCGAACGCGGCAACTTCGGCCATGATCGCCGACACGTCCTCGCCCTTGGCCTTGGCATGGCCAATCGACTTGGAACGGCTGTTGCGCAGGCTCTGCAGCTCCTGGGTGCGCACCTGGATGCGCTTGCGATCAGCCTCCAGCGATTCGAAGGCGGCCACATCCAGCACGTAGCCGCGCGTACTGCGCAGGCGTTCGGCAAGTTCGGCGGGCTGCTGGCGAAGAAGGGCTGGATCAAGCATGGCTGGGCACTGTGTACGGGTGTGAGCTGTAGATTATCGCGCGAACTGCGTCTGTCTGCCGCGTGATTCACCTTTCCTGTGCAAGAATCGGCCTGATCCACACGGTCAAGACCATGTCTGCCCCAAGCTCCCGTTCCGACCAGAATTTCACTTTTCATCTGCCTCGCAGCAGTTTGAAGATTGCCGGCATCGCCTTTGGCGTTGGCGTATTGCTGTTCCTCGTGGTCTGGCTCAGCGCCCGCCGCGACAACGAGCTCTACCGCGCCGATCCGGCCCAGCCGCAGGCCAACAGCGCCGTACTGGCGCCATTGCCGGCGCCACTGCCCGCCGGCGCAGGTGCCAGCGAGATGCCCGATGCGCGCCCGGAAGCCGTGGAAGAAACCCCTGAACTGGTGGAAACCGCGCCCGCCCCGCCACCGCAACCCATCGCCGAGACTGCACCCGTCGAGCCCTCTCCCGTAGCACCGGCTGCAGCCGCCGCCCCCAGCGACCAGCCAGTACCACTGCCAGGCCAGAGCCCTGCCCCGGAATACCCTGCTGCGGCGCTGCGCCGTGGTGAAAGCGGCACGGTGATCGTGCACGTGGATGTCGATGCCAGTGGCGCGCCGCTGGACGTGCGCCTGGTTCAGCGCAGCGGCTCCCGTGATCTGGACCGTGCCGCCCAAGAGGCGGTGCGCAACTGGCGTTTCCAGCCGGCGCAAAGTAATGGCCAGCCCATGCAGGGCAGCCTGGAAATCCCGTTCGACTTCAAACCGTCGCCTTAAACTGAACCCCGGCTCCCCAAGGGGGCCGGTTCATGCCAAAAGTCATTCGCCGTTTGGGAGTGCAGGACCAGACTTGCTGCGTAGACGTTACGCAGAGCCAACATGTCGATGTCCAGCATCCCGCAGCACAGCACAAGTCATCATCCAGTACCGGCCCGCCCACATGGCGTTGCTGCGGCTTGGCTGTGGGGCCTGTTGGTGCTGGCGGTTGTGAGCGTCTTCAGCCTGTTGGGCTACCGCACCCTGCAGACGCCTGTGGCAACTGGCCCGGTGTCCATCACCACGGCCGATACCACCTCGGTGGTCAGCGTTGCCGGCAATCGTGACGCTGAGCCGCTGGCCAGCAACCCAACGCCCGCCTACCCTACCGCCGCACTGAACGCCGGTGTCGAAGGCGATGTGATCGTGCGCCTGCAGGTGGATGCCAACGGTCGGGTCAGCCAAGCCGCGGTGATCGGACACGAGGGCGGCGTTGATCCAGCCCTGGATCAGGCCGCCATCGCAGCGCTGCAGCAATGGCGCTTCCAGCCCGCGATGCGGGATGGACGCGCAATCAACAGCGTCGTACAGGTACCGGTGGAATTCAGGACCGGACGCTGAGTCCGAAGCCGGCACCACTGGCCAGGCTGTCGAAGCCCGGGAACGAGGTCGCCACGTTGGCGACATCATTGATACGCACTTCACCGGTGCTGAGCTGACCGGCAATGGCGAAGGCCATCGAGATACGGTGATCGCCGTGGCTTTCGATGGTGCCGCTGCCCAGCGGGCCGCCGAAAATGGTCGCACCATCGTCGGTTTCATCCACACGCAGGCCCAGATTACGCAGGCCGGTCGCCATCGCCGCAAGACGATCAGACTCCTTCACCCGCAGCTCGGCCGCACCGCGTACGACGGTCTGGCCTTCGGCCGCAGCTGCAGCCACGAACAAGGCCGGGAACTCGTCGATCATGTCCGGCACCAGCGCCTCCGGAATCTCCACGCCCTTGAGCTGCGCATAGCGCACAACCAGGTCAGCGACCTGCTCGCCACCGTGCTCGGCGTGGTTCTCCTCGGTGATATCCGCACCCATCAAACGCAGCGCAGCCAGCAGGCCGGTACGACGCGGGTTCAAGCCAACCGAGCGCAGGCGTACTTCCGAGCCGGGAATGATGCTGGCGGCAACGATGAAGAACGCCGAGGACGAGAAGTCCGCCGGCACCGAAATATCGGTCGCACGCAGACGCTGGCCACCGCGCAGGCGCGCCTTGCCCGGCTCGAACTCGATCTCCACGCCGAACGCGCGCAGCATGCGCTCGGTGTAATCGCGGGTCGGATGCGGCTCGACCACCGAGGTTTCGCCCTGCGCATACAGGCCAGCCAGCAGCACGGCGGACTTCACCTGCGCACTGGCTACCGGCAGTTCGTAATCGATGCCCTGCAACGCCTGCCCGCCATGGATATGCAGCGGCGGGGTGCCATCTTCCTGGGTGTCGATACGTGCGCCCATCTGCGCCAGCGGCCCGGTCACACGACGCATTGGTCGCTTGGACAAGGACGCATCACCTATCAGAACGGTGTCGAACGGTTGCGCGGCCAACAGGCCGGCCAGCAGGCGCATTCCGGTGCCGGCGTTGCCGCAGTCCAGCTCACCTTGCGGTGCCTTCAGGCCATCCACGCCTACGCCATGGACGATCCGCTGCGAGGCCGATGGGGTTTCAAATCGCACGCCCATCTGCTCGAAGATATGGGCGGTGGCGCGGGTGTCCTCGCCTTCAAGAAAACCATCGATATGCGATACGCCATCGGCCAGCGCGGCAAACATCACCGAACGATGCGATACCGACTTGTCGCCGGGAATGGCGAGCGTGCCCTGCAGGGCGGAACCTTTGCGTGCAATCCAGTAGGGCTGGGAACTCATGCGGTCTCTCTAGTATTCAGTGCGCCAGCGGCGCGTCAGCAAACCCTTCTCCCTCCGGGAGAAGGTGCCCGAAGGGCGGATGAGGGTAAGGGCGAAGCCTGTCTGCACTGATTTGAACAGCGCGTGCCACCCAACCCTCACCCCAACCCCTCTCCCGCAGGGAGAGGGGCTCGAAACTCAGGGCACGGCGACCGGGTAGGAGCCGAGTACCTTGATCTGCGCCGAGTGCGCCTTCAGCTCGGCCAACGCAGCCTGCATCGATTCGTCTTCAATATGGCCAGCCAGGTCGATGAAGAAGCCGTACTCCCACTTGGCCTGGTGCGAGGGCCGTGACTCGATGCGGTTCATGCTGATGCCGTGCCGCGCGAACGGGCTGAGTACGTCGAACAGTGCGCCCGGCTTGTCGTGGATGAAGACCAGTACCGAGGTGCGGTCATGGCCCGAGGACGGGAACAGCTGGCGGCCAATCACCAGGAAGCGCGTGGTGTTGTCAGCGTCGTTCTGGATCGGTTTGGTCACCACTTTCTTCAAACCGTAAACATGCCCTGCACTCTCGCCACCGATGGCCGCTGCGTCTTCCGCATTGCGGGCGCGGCGGGCACCTTCGGAGTTGCTGGAAACCGGCACCTTCTCGGTCTTGGGCAGGTTCGCCCGCAACCACGCCGAGGTCTGCATGAAGGCCTGCGGATGCGCGTAGATACGCTCGATATCTTCGATGCGGCCGGTACGCGAGAGCAGATACTGCTGCACACGCAGCTCGACTTCGCCGCAGATCTTGAGGTTGGAGGTCAGGAACATGTCCAGGGTGATCTGGATCGTGCCCTGCCCGGAATTCTCCACCGGCACCACGCCGAAATCGGCGTTGCCGTTTTCCACTTCCTGGAAGATCTCTTCGATGTTGGCCAGCGGCAAGCCCAGCGCGGAGCGGCCAAAATGCTTGTGCGTCGCCTGTTCGGTGAACGAGCCTTCCGGGCCGAGGTAACCGATCTTCAGCGGCTCCTGCTGGGCAAGACAGGCCGACATGATCTCGCGGTACACATGCACCAGCACTTCGTCACTGAGCGGACCTTCGTTGCGGTCCACCACCATGCGCAGCACTTGCGCTTCACGCTCCGGGCGGTAGTAATCAACAGCTGCCGCGAGCTTGCCCTTGGCCTTGCCCACCTGATGGGCGAAGTTGGCCCGCTCGGCGATCAAGGCCTGGATGCTGCGGTCGATCTGGTCGATCTTGGCACGCACATCCGACAGTACCGGCTTGGCGACGGTCAGCGTTTCGGCGGCAGCTTTCTTGCTGACGGCGACTTTCTTGGCTGCAACCTTCTTGGCCGGCGCTTTCTTGGCGGCAGGTCTGGCTGCGGTGGCCGGCTTGGCTTTGCTGGCGGTCTTGCTTGGCTTGGTCGCCATGGAATCGTCTACCTGTTACAGGCCGGCGCACTGCGCACGGCGGGAGTGGTTCAACCGTTGCGCTGCTGGAAGTCACGCATGAACGCTGCCAGCGCCTGCGCACCTTCCAGCGGCATGGCGTTGTACAGCGAGGCACGAATGCCACCGACAGCCTTGTGGCCCTTAAGCGCCAGCAGACCGGCAGCCTTGGACTCGCTGACAAAGCGCGCGTTGAGCTCGTCGCTGGGCAGGAAAAACGGGATGTTCATACGCGAACGCACCGCCGCAGCCACCTCGTTGCGATAGAAGCCACCGGAACCATCGATGGCGTCATAGACCGCCGACGACTTCGCAACACTCAGCTTGGCAAAGGCTTCCACGCCGCCCTGGGCCAGCATCCACTTGAACATCAGCCCGGCCAGATACCAGTTCCAGGTCGGCGGCGTGTTCAACATCGAATCGCGTGCGACATGCGAGCGGTAATCGAAGATATCCGCACGCGGCTGGCCGGCACGCTCCAGCAGGTCGCGCCGGATGATGACCACGGCAATACCTACCGGGCCCAGGTTCTTCTGTGCGCCGGCATAGATCACGCCATAGCGCGACACATCGATCGGCTCGGAGGCGATCGACGAGCTGAAATCGGCGATCAACGGCACTTCGCCCACATCCGGCACGTCGCGGAATTCGATGCCGTGGATGGTCTCGTTGGCGGTGATGTGTACATAGGCCGCGTCGTCCGACAGCTGCCATTGCGAGCGCGCCGGGATATCACGGTAGCCACTGGCCGCACCGCTGGCGGCGATGTTGACATCGACATAGGGCTGGGCCTGCTTGACCGCGGTGTTGCCCCAGTGGCCACTGACCACATAGTCCACGCGCTGGCCGGGGCTGGCGAAGTTCAGCGGCAACAATGCCTGCTGAGTGGTGGCACCGCCACCGAGGAAAAGCACCGCGTAATCGTCGGGAATGCCGATCAGACGCCGTAGATCGGCCTCAGCCTCGGCCGCCACGGCCATGAAATCGGCGCTGCGGTGGCTGATCTCGACAATGGACGCGCCTACGCCATTCCATTCCAACATCTCCGCCTGCGCCTGACGCAGGACCGATTCCGGCAATGTCGCAGGGCCGGCACTGAAATTGAATGCGCGCGTCATGTCACACCTGTTGAGCAGAACCCCTAGTATGCCGCAGCGCAGCAGCCTTGGGCCATCCGGAAAAGGTTGCATCTGCACCCATTTCGGCCTGCCGCTTCAGCCCTGCCCGGACACCAGGTCCACTGCTGCTGAAGCCGCTGCTCAGCGTGCGCCGAACAGCAGCAGCGCACTGATCGCCGCGCCCAGCAGCAAGGCGCTGAGCAGCAGCCAGGGCCAACGCCGTGGCAGCTTGGGCTTTGCCGTTGCCAACGTCGATGGCTTGAGCGCTACCGGCTCGTCCTCATCCTCGACCGGGAATGCAGCCCCCGCAGAGACCGGACCCAACGGAATTTCCAGTACAAATCGGTGGTTGCCTTCGAACACTACCTGGTCCCCAGCCTGCAGCCAGCAATGCCGGGCGATTACGCCATTGACCAGACTGCCGTCGGCCGAGCCCAAGTCGCGCAGCAACACCTTGTCGCCGTGCCGCTCGAACCGGGCATGGCGCTCGGCGAAGGCCGGGTCGTCGATAAGAATGTCGCTGGCCGGATCACTGCCGATGACGCGCGGCTTGTCCAAGGTGAAGCTACGCCCGTGATGGCGCCCACCTACACCGCGCAGCAGCACCCGCAGATCTTCACTGCCATCACTCGGGGCTTCGGGCGGATGCGACACCTGCTCGCAGTCACCGCGCAGCAGCATTTCCGCGCCGTCTGCGTAGACCGAATCACCTGCGCGCAGCAGGGCCATACGCCGCACCGGGCGGCCATTGACGTGGATGCCGCGGCCACCATTGGCAACCTGCAGCCAGACCCCCCGCTGATCGGTACAGAACTGCGCCAACAGCAATGGGCCGACGCTGCCGTCGCCCAAGCGGACTTGACCCGAGGCATGGCGCACAATGCGCTGGACACCCGGCATCAATGACTGATCCGGCTGCTGACGATTACTGAAATGAACTTGCAGAGTGCGCACCGGCAGCAGACTAGCAGGTCATCCGGTCATGCAGAAGATGTACGCGAGGCTTGGACTACGCCGCGCAGGTCCGCACAATGGCGCATCTTTCTTACAAACAGCAGTTCAGGCCACACGCCATGTCCAATATTGATATCCAGCACCCCCATTCCCTGTCCGATGACAAGGCGCGCACCGCCATTGCCGAAGTCGCTGAGAAACTGCAGGAACGCTTCGACGTGGTCACCCGCTGGGACGGCCCGGTGCTGCACTTCAACCGTTCCGGCGTGGACGGTGCCATCGAGCTGTTGCCGGGCGCTGTGCGGGTCAAGGCCGAGCTGGGTTTCCTGCTGTCGGCAATGAAGGGCATGGTGGAATCTGAAATTCAACGCGTGCTGACTGACAAGCTCGGCTGAGCTGGCCCCGTCACACAACTCAAGCCGCCAAGCCGTTACGGTGTAGCTGGACTCTTCAACCCCGCATAGGAGCATCGTCATGACCACGTACGAGCAACGCCCGGAAGACGAGGACGACAGCATTGGCGCGCAAGGCCAGGCCGAGCGTTTGACCAAAAAGGTGACCGAGTCGGCGCAGCAGGTATGGCTGGCCGGCTTGGGTGCGCTATCGCGTGCACAGGCCGAAGGCAGCAAGCTGTTCGAAACCCTGGTCAAGGAAGGCCAGAACACCGAAGCCCGCTCCCGTGAGCAATCGCGCAATGGCGAAAGCCTGCGCGACACCGTGGAGAACACCCTGGGCCAGGCCCGTGAGCGCGCCGCCGACACTTGGGACAAGGTCGAAAAATCGTTTGAAGACCGGGTGCACAGCGTGCTGCGGCGCATGGACATCCCCTCGCGTTCGGATATCGAGGCGCTGAACGATCGCCTCGACGCCCTCAACCGCCGGCTTACCCGCGCTGAAAGCCGCGCCGCCCACGATGAGCAACAAGCTGAAGATCAGTAATGTTGCAAAGCAGCAATGCTTGCGTAAGAATCAACCTACCCGCCAGCAGTACCGCGCCGTAAGTCTCCCTCCCCTCACGGCATCGGATGGCGGGTTTTTCATGCCTGCGATTTGTCCAGGCCGCCAGATGCCGGGTTTCGAACCTGCCAGCGAGCGATAATCCGCTGTTAACCGCGCCGCTTCCGCAGCATCAGGCGGCGGACGCAATCGCTGGAGGCACGCATGCAAACCCCGCACCCGGACGCTGATTCCGGCACCCAGACCCGTCACGCCCTGCACGGCCACTACCCGCGCGCCGAGACTGTGGATGACTTCCGCCACAATCTGGGGCTGGTCCGCGAGCGGATCGCTGCGGCCTGCCAGCGCGTCGGCCGCGACCCTGCCAGCGTGCGCCTGTTGCCGGTCAGCAAAACCATCGACGAAGCGCATATCCGTCTGGCCTATCAGGCCGGCTGCCGCCTGCTCGGCGAGAACAAAGTGCAGGAAGCGCACCACAAATGGGAGGCCATGCAGGATCTGGGCGACCTGCGCTGGTCGGTCATCGGCCACCTGCAGACCAACAAGGCCAAGCTGGTGGCGCGCTTCGCCGACGAATTCCAGGCCTTGGACAGCCTGCGCCTGGCCGAAACCCTGGAGCGTCGGCTGCAGGCCGAAGGCCGCTCGCTGGACGTGTTCGTCCAGGTAAACAGCTCCAACGAGGCCAGCAAGTACGGGCTGGCTCCCGACGCGGTTGCCGATTTCCTGCAGGCCTTGCCGCGCTCCGGCGCGTTGCGGGTCCGCGGCCTGATGACCCTGGCCCTGTTCTCCGCCGAGCCCGAGCAGGTCCGGGCCTGCTTCGTCCGCCTGCGTGAGTTGCGCGATCAGTTGCGTCAGCACGCACCAGCCAACATCGCGCTGGACGAGCTGTCGATGGGCATGTCCGGGGACTTCGAGATAGCCATCGAGGAAGGCGCCAGCGTGGTCCGGGTCGGCCAGGCCATTTTTGGTGCACGGGCGCTACCAGACAGCCATTACTGGCCGACCACCACGCCTGCAGATTAATTCGCAGGCGCAGCTCAAAAAAGGCGAAGTCAGCCTGCTCTTACGGTCATCAGGGAAGATAGACTGGGCCCCTTGTCTGAGCTTTACAGGTATGTCGATGTTTTCGTGGATTTTGGCCCTGTTGCTTGCATTGCTTTTGTGGGGCCTGGCTTCGGTATACCTGTGGCTGGTCGCCCGTCGTCAAACCGAGCGTCAGCATGGTCTGGCGGCACTGGCC
The DNA here is from genome assembly GCF_056760235.1 of Stenotrophomonas sp. STEN018. Taxonomy (NCBI): domain Bacteria; kingdom Pseudomonadati; phylum Pseudomonadota; class Gammaproteobacteria; order Lysobacterales; family Lysobacteraceae; genus Stenotrophomonas; species Stenotrophomonas sp. STEN018. Next base: position 110,891 of record NZ_JBRREK010000005.1, on the reverse strand, counting down.
GGCATGCGTTGGCGCGAGTTTTCCCGCATCGTGCATCAAGCCATGGCCGAACAGCGCGATCTACACCCGCTCACCGATGCCGAAGAAAACGACCGCGGCACCAGCAGCGATTTCCTGCTGCAGCGTGACGGCCAGCGTTGGTTGGTGTCGTGCAAGCACGGCCGCGCCTATCGCTTCGATGCTGGCGCGATCCACGAACTGGCATCGGCGATCAGCCTCACCGGCGCCGTTGGCGGCCTGCTGATCACCGAGGGTCATGTTGAACGCGACGGTCTGGTCGAGGCGGAAAAGCATTCGATAGAAGTCATCGATGCGCGCCAGTTGTGGGAGCTGCTCAAGCCTTATATGCCCACCGAAACACGCGAGACCGTTACCGGAATCGCCCGCCGCGAAGCCGTTCGGCACACCGGTATTGCTGGCTTGGCAGCAGTCACGTTGGGCCTGCTGGCCGGCATGGGCTACATGACCATGCAAGGAGATCCCCCAGCAACTGCGCCGATCGCCACGGCGCCGCGCGTTGTCGCCGAACCCGCTGCCGAATCAGCAGCTCCGGCTGCAGCCGAGCCTGCCACTGAGCCGGGCACGGCCAAACCTGCGGCCACCGCTGCAGCCAAGAGCGCCCCTCACCCGGGCGATCTGGTCCAGGATCCGGACGCTGCTACCTTGCTGCGCTACCAGCAATCCGTTTCAAAATCCCTGGCCGCTACCTCTGGCGTGGTCAGCGGTATCTGGTTGACCCGCTCCACGCTCTCGGTCGAACGCAGTGGCGATGATGCCCAGGTATGGCCGCTGATCTGCCAGCAGCTGCAGCGCTACCCCGCGCTGCGCACCACCCGGGTGCAGCTCAACCCGCGCCCGGGCGTGAATGAGCCGGTCCGCTGGCGGCAGTGCAGCACGATCTGAGCAACAGCGGCATCCAGCCAAGCCACCGGCTTGGCTGGACGTTGAATGAGACGGGTTGAATCAGACGCGTAGAATCAGCGTGCGCCCGGCGCAAAGCGGGCAATCAGGTCGTAGGCGTCGCCGAGGAACATCTGCCGCACCCAGGTGATGGGCAGCTCGCCGCGCCAGGTCTGCCGGTCGATGACCAAGCAGGCCGTGCCCACCGGCACCTTCAACAGTGCAGCTTCATCGGCGGTTGCGGCCACCGCACTGATGCGGTGCTGGCCGCGTGTCCATGACACGTTCTGCAGCAGCCAGCTGCCCGGCGCATGGATGGAGAAATCCACTTTCAGGGTTTCCGGTACCGCTTCGGGATTGATCAGGCGGCGCTCCAACGCCAGCGGCTTGCCGTCGGCCAGGTGCAGGCAGCGCATCGCCAGCAGCTTGCCCTCGCCTACCAGCAGCAGCTCTTCAGCCAAGGTTTCCCTGGCCTTGCGATGCGCGCGCTCCAGCAGCTGGAAGCCATATTCGTGGCCGCGATCAGTGACCGCCACCTCGATATCGGGAATCTCCAGTGCCACCTGCTCAAGATGCGGTGGCTGCCGTGCAACGAACGAACCGGCGCGACGGCGGCGCTCGATCATGCCGCTCTCGGCCAGCGCGGTGAGCACTTTGTTCACCGTCATCCGCGAGCAGCCGTACTGCTCCATCAACTCGTGCTCAAACGGAATACGGAAGCCAGGCTCCCATTCGCCGCTGAGGATGCGGCCTTCGATGTCACTGCGGATGCGGTGATTAAGGGTGGGAGCTTTCTTGCCCTTCACTCGGGTTTCCTGAAAGAGACGGCGTCTGGTTGATACCGGACCTTAGCCCAGTATCCGCGCAAGCGCGGCACGGTAACGCGCGTTGATCGCATCGCGGTTCACGTGGCGACCATCGCGGACCACGGCCCGGCCGTTGCGCCAGACGCTGCGAAGGGCGCCATTACGTGCGGCGAACAGCCAGCTGTCAAGCAAAGCGTCGCCACTGCGGTTGAGCATGGCCGGATGCTGGGCATCCAGTTCCAGCAGGTCGGCGGCAGCGCCCACACTCAAACCGGCCTGCACGCCCAATGCCTGTGCGCCACCCTCGCCAGCCTGCTGATAGAGCCAGCGGCCGCTGGACAGGTCGCCAGGTGAGAGCACATTGCGCCCGCGCAGCTGCAGACGCTGGCCGTATTCGAGCAGACGCAGCTCCTCGGCTGCATCGATCAACACATTGGAATCGGAACCCACACCGAAGCGACCGCCGACCTGTACGAACTCGCGCATCGGGAACAGGCCGTCGCCCAGATTGGCCTCGGTGATCGGGCACAGGCCCACCACCGCGCCACTGGCCGCCATCAACTGCACTTCCTTGTCGTTGACGTGGGTGGCGTGGACCAGACACCAGCGCGCATCGACGGCGGCATTGGCGTACAGCCACTCGACCGGTCGTTGGCCGCTCCAGGCCAGGCAGGCGTCCACTTCACGGGTCTGTTCTGCGATATGGATATGGATCGGGCCCGGCGCCAACGCGACCAGCGCCTGCAATTCTTCCGGCGTGCTCGCACGCAGGCTGTGCGGTGCCAGGCCAAGCACCGCATCTGGCGTATCTGCCAGCGCCCGCTTGCAACCTCCCAACAAGTCCGCAAAACCATCGATGTCATGCAGAAAGCGTCGCTGCGCGGGGGTCGGGGCGGCCCCGCCAAAATCACTGTGTGCGTAGAACACCGGCAGCAAGGTCAGACCCAGACCGGTTTCATCCGCAGCTGCTGCAACCCGGACCGACATCTCGGCGTGATCGGCGTAACGGCTGCCGTTCTCGGTGTGATGCAGATAATGGAACTCGCCGACGCGGGTGAAACCGCTTTCCAGCATTTCCATGTAGGCCTGCGCGGCGATGGCCTGGAAGGTGTCCGGATCAAGCCGGTCCAGGAACCGGTACATCAGCTCACGCCAGCTCCAGAAGCTGTCGCCCGAGCGCCCTCCAACCTCGGTCAGCCCTGCCATCGCGCGCTGGAAGGCATGGCTGTGCAGATTGCCCAAGCCAGGCACCACCACGTCCAGACGCTGCGACTGGCCGTCCCAGACTTCACCAGCAGCCACCGCCGTGATCACACCGGCGACGCTGTCGATACGCACATCCTGCGCCCAGCCCTGCGGCAACAAGGCTTGGGCAGCATGGAAACGAACAGTTGGGGCCGGCTTGATCGTTGTCACTGGACACTCTCCGATGGTCACCGTTATTGTATATACAAATAGGCACGGAGAGGGACAATGCGCTGCGACACGCTATGGCATAACGCCAACCTGATGACCCTGGACAACGCCTCGGGCGGACTGGGCAGCATCCGCGACGGCGTGATCGCCGCCCGCGACGGCCGCATCCTGCATGTCGGCCCTGCTGCAGATGCCCCTGTATTTGAAGCCGATAGCCGCATCGACTGCAATGGCCGTTGGATCAGCCCCGGCTTGATCGACTGCCATACCCACCTGGTCTATGCCGGCAACCGCGCAGGTGAGTTCGAACAGCGTCTGCAGGGCGTGAGCTATGCGCAGATCGCCAAGGCTGGTGGCGGCATCGTTTCCACCGTCAGCGCGACCCGCCTTGCCGATGACGATGCCTTGATCAAGGCCAGCCTGCCTCGGCTCGATGCAATGCTGGCCGAAGGCATCACCACCATCGAGATCAAATCCGGCTACGGCCTGACCCTGGCCGACGAACGCAAGCAGCTGCGCGTTGCGCGTGAGTTGGGCGTAATGCGCAAGGTGGAGATCGTGCCGACCTTTCTTGGTGCACATGCAGTGCCACCCGGCCACGAGGCACAGGCTTATATCAACGAAGTCTGTGCAGTGATGATTCCCGCCATCGCGGCCGAAGGATTGGCTGAAGCGGTCGATATTTTCTGCGAGAACATCGCGTTCTCGCCAGCGCAGGCACAACAGGTTTTTGACGCCGCCAAGCAACACGGCCTGGCAATCAAGATCCACGCCGAGCAGCTGTCCAACCAGCACGGTGCGGAATTGGCTGCGCACAATGGCGCGCTGTCCGCCGACCATATCGAACACCTGGACGAAGCTGGCATTGCTGCGATGCGCGCGGCTGGCACCGTCGCCGTGCTGCTACCCGGCGCTTACTACTTCACCCGCGAGACCGTGTTGCCGCCCATCCAGGGCCTGCGTGATGCAGGCGTACCGATGGCCTTGGCCACCGACAGCAACCCCGGCACCTCGCCGCTGACCAGTCCGCTGTTGACGATGAACATGGGTGCCACCTTGTTCCGCATGACCGTGGCCGAGTGCATCGCCGGCTTCACCCGCGAAGCTGCGCGCGCACTGGGCCGCGCCAATCGTGTCGGCAAGCTGGTGGCCGGCATGGAGTGCGATCTCGCCATCTGGGACATCGACGCCCCCGCCGACCTGGTTTATCGGATCGGCTTCAATCCTTTGCATGCCCGCGTCTGGCGCGGGCAAACCGTTTGAATCTCCCCGCTTCAATCTCCCACGTTGAATCTCGTACTTTGAACCTCGCACTGCTGGAGCATGCATGAGCACTACCTTGACCCTCCTCCCCGGCCACGTTCCGTTGGCGCAATGGCGGCAGATCTACCGCGGCGCCAATGTGCGCCTGGACGAATCGTCGCAAGCGGCGGTTCTGCGCAGCGCACAGGTGGTGGATGCCATCGTCGCCAAGGGCGAACCGGTGTATGGCATCAATACCGGCTTCGGCAAGCTGGCCAGCGTTCGCATCGAGCGTGAGGATCTGGAAACCTTGCAGCGCAATATCGTGCTGTCGCATGCCGCCGGTGTAGGCGAGCCGATGCCGGCCAACGTAGTGCGGCTGATGATGGCGCTGAAGCTGACCAGCCTGGCCCAGGGCGCCTCGGGCATCCGTCCGCAGACGCTGGCGCTGCTGGAAGCGATGCTGCAGAAGGACGTGGTTCCGGTTGTGCCCTGCCAGGGTTCGGTTGGCGCTTCCGGCGACCTCGCGCCGCTGTCGCATCTGGCCAGCGTGATGATTGGTGTTGGCGAAGCCTTTGTCGGCGGCGTGCGCATGTCGGCCGAAGCGGCCTTCAAGCAGGTCGACCTGCAACCGCTGGTGCTGGGCGCGAAGGAAGGTCTGGCGCTGCTCAACGGCACCCAGTACTCGACTGCCTACGCACTGGCTGGTCTGTTTGAAATCGAAGTGGTCTTCCAGGCCGCACTGGTCACCGGCGCCTTGTCGGTGGAAGCAGCCAAGGGCTCGGATACGCCATTTGATCCGCGTATCCACAGCATCCGTGGTCAGCGTGGGCAGATTGTCACCGCCGCTGTGCTGCGCGAGCTGATGCAGGGCTCGGCGATCCGCGAATCGCATCGCGACAACGACGTGCGCGTGCAGGATCCGTACTGCCTGCGCTGTCAGCCGCAGGTAATGGGTGCGGCGCTGGATGTGATGCGTCAAGCAGCTACCACGCTGGAAATTGAAGCCAATGGCGTCTCCGACAACCCGCTGGTGTTCACCGATACCGGCGAAGCGCTGAGCGGCGGCAACTTCCATGCCGAGCCGGTGGCTTTTGCGGCAGACATGCTGGCGATGGCGATCTGCGAGATCGGCTCCATCAGTGAGCGCCGCACCGCGATGCTGGTGGACCCGGCACTCTCTGGCCTGCCGGCCTTCCTGACCCCGAAGCCGGGCTTGAACTCCGGCTTCATGATTCCGCAAGTCACCGCAGCGGCGCTGGTGTCGGAGAACAAGCAGCGCGCCTACCCGGCCAGCGTCGACTCGATCCCGACCTCGGCCAACCAGGAAGATCATGTATCGATGGCGGCGCATGGTGCACGTCGTTTGATCGCCATGGCTGAGAACGCCGCCAACGTCATTGGTATCGAACTGCTTGCTGCGGGCCAGGGCTGCGACTTCCATGCACCGCTGCGTTCGAGTTCACCGCTCGAGCAGGTGCGTTCGACCTTGCGCGCGCAGGTGCCGACCCTGGTAGACGATCGTTACTTCCATCCGGACATGGTTGCTGCGACCGCGTTGGTGCGGGCTGGTGCGTTGACGGCTGGCTTGGCAGTGCAGTTGCCGGGCGTTGATGTGAAGGACAAGGCCTGATTCAAGAGTATGCAGAGCTGCTGGCTAGCGCTGGGGCGCTATCGCAAAGAGCGCCCTCAGCTGCCCTTCGGGCATCCTCTCCCGCGAGCGGGAGAGGCAACAGCAAGCGGCTCTGCAATCTGTCAGACCAGGCTCAATTCACCGCAAGTCGCGACGCGCCCCCTTGACCCGCCTGCGGGAGAAGGTGGCGCGCAGCGCCGGATGAGGGGAGCTTTTGACCTTCACCGTGTAAAGCGCCCCCTTCTGCCCTTCGGGCATCTTCCCCCGCTAGCGAGGGAAGAACAAAGCCCGCCATGCCCCAGGAATCCCCATGACGAACTCCACTGACTGGCTGCAGATTCACCATGGTCACGCTCCGCTGATCGTCAGCTTTCCGCATACCGGCACCGAACTGCCGGCATCGCGTGTCGGCCATTTTGTATCGCCGTGGCTGGCACGCCGCGATGCCGACTGGTGGGTGCACGAGCTCTACGCCTTCGCCAAGGCATTGGGCGCCACCACCGTGCGCACCGCCATCTCGCGCTCGCTGATCGACGTAAACCGCGATCCGTCCGGTGTCTCGCTGTATCCCGGGCAGAACACCACCGGCCTGTGCCCGCTCACCACCTTCGACAATCAGCCGCTATACCGCACCGGGCACGAACCCGACGAAGCAGAAATCCAGTATCGACGCGAGACCTGGTTCGACCCCTACCACGCGGCACTGGCTGGCGAAATCGCGCGCCTGCGCGCTCAACACGACACTGTAGTGGTCTACGACGCGCACTCCATCCGCTCGCTGATCCCGCATCTGTTCGACGGTGAGCTACCGCAGTTCAACATCGGCAGCGCCGGCCCCAGCGGCGCGCCGGATACCTCCTGCGACAACGCACTCACCGACGTAGTCGAAAACCTGTGCGCAATGAGCAGCATGTCCCACGTGCGCAACGGTCGCTTCAAGGGTGGCTGGATCACCCGGCACTACAGCAACACCGCCAACGGCGTGCACACCTTGCAGATGGAGTTGGGCTGCCGTGGCTACATGCACGAACCCGCACCTGAAGACGTGGACGAGCACAGCTGGCCCACTCCCTACGACCCCGAACTCGCTACCCCCGTCCGCAACACCTTGCAGCAAGTGCTCGGCGCTTGTCTGGAATTTGCTACCAGGAGAAATGCATGACCCGCCACGACCCCACCCGCAACCCGCGCGCACCGCGCGGCAACACGCTCAACTGCAAGTCATGGCAGACCGAAGCGCCGTTCCGCATGTTGCAGAACAACCTCGATGCAGAAGTTGCCGAAGACCCGACCTCGCTGGTGGTCTACGGCGGCATCGGCCGTGCCGCACGCGACTGGGAAAGCTACGACAAGATTCTGGAAACCCTGCAGCGCCTGGACGACAACCAGACCCTGCTGGTGCAATCCGGCAAGCCGGTTGGCGTGTTCCCCACCCACCCAGATGCACCGCGCGTGCTGATCGCCAACTCCAACCTGGTGCCACATTGGGCCAACTGGGAGCACTTCAACGAGCTCGATAAGAAGGGCTTGATGATGTACGGGCAGATGACCGCCGGCAGCTGGATCTACATCGGCAGCCAGGGCATCGTCCAGGGCACCTACGAGACTTTCGTGGAAATGGGTCGCCAGCATTACGGCGGCAGCCTGACCGGCAAGTGGATCCTCACCGCCGGTCTGGGCGGCATGGGTGGCGCACAACCGCTGGCCGCGTCGCTGGCCGGCGCCAGCAGCCTGACCATCGAATGCCGCCAGAGCAGCATCGACTTCCGACTGCGTACCCGCTATGTCGACGAACAGGCCACCGACATCGACGATGCACTGGCACGCATCGCCAAGTACACCGCCAGCGGTGAAGCCAAGTCGATTGCCCTGCTCGGCAATGCCGCCGAAATCCTGCCGGAACTGGTACGTCGTGGCGTGCGTCCAGACTGCGTCACCGACCAGACCAGCGCCCACGATCCGGTGCACGGCTACCTGCCGATCGGCTGGAGCGTGGAGCAATGGCTGGCCGAACAGCAGGCCAATCCGGAGAAGGTCCGCGATGCCGCCAAGGCCGCGATGCGCGTGCACGTGGAAGCCATGCTTGCCTTCCATGCCGCCGGAATTCCAACCGTCGACTACGGCAACAACATCCGTCAGATGGCGTTCGACGAGGGCTTGAAGAGCGCCTTCGATTTCCCCGGTTTCGTGCCGGCCTATGTACGCCCGCTGTTCTGCCGCGGCATCGGTCCGTTCCGTTGGGTGGCGCTGAGCGGCGACCCGGAGGACATCTACAAGACCGACGCCAAGGTCAAGGAAATCATCGCCGATGATCCAAACCTGCACCGCTGGTTGGACATGGCACGTGAGCGCATTGCCTTCCAGGGCCTGCCAGCGCGTATCTGCTGGGTTGGCCTGGGCTTGCGCCACAAGCTCGGCCTGGCCTTCAACGAGATGGTGCGCAATGGCGAACTGAGCGCGCCGGTGGTGATCGGTCGCGATCACCTGGACAGCGGCAGCGTCGCCTCGCCCAACCGTGAAACCGAATCGATGAAGGACGGCTCCGATGCAGTCTCCGATTGGCCGCTGCTCAACGCCATGCTCAATGTCGCCGGTGGCGCTACCTGGGTAAGCCTGCACCACGGCGGCGGTGTTGGCATGGGTTACTCGCAGCACTCCGGCGTGGTCATCGTCTGCGACGGCAGCGAAGCTGCAGATCAGCGCATCGCGCGGGTGCTGTGGAATGATCCGGGTACCGGAGTGATGCGTCACGCCGATGCCGGCTATGACATCGCCATCGACTGTGCCAAGGAAAAGGGATTGGACCTGCCTGGCATTCTGGGCTGAGCGGACTGATCCGACTTTAAACACAACGGGCAGGCCTTTGGCCTGCCCGTTGTGCATTCTGCGTTACGACACACGTGCTGGTTGCAGGCAGTACGCTCAAGCGCGACGGCCATAGCGCCAGCCATCCAACGGCTCTCTTTGCACCGGCACATGCGCTTTTCAGCTGCCATTTCATGTCCGAACAAAGACCCGCGTAGTTGCGATATGCCAACACCGCGCCAGCTTGCAACCGACCTCTACATTCTTCTACCCGTAGCCGCGCTAGAATCCGCGGGTAACCCACAATGAGATTTGCCATGCTGGATCAGGATGCCCTGCTGGCCCCGATTGACGGACACGCGGCGACCGGTGAAGACCTGTCGTTCTCGGTTGAGTTTGATCGGATCATCGAAAACCGTCGCGCCGACGACCCCACACTGGACCAAGGGGCGTGGCAGACCGACATCAAATATGCCGACTGGGGCAGCGTGCTACGCGATTGCAACCAGTTGCTGTTGACCCGTACCAAAGACCTGCGGCTGGCCGGCTGGCTGTGCGAGGCCGCGACCCAGCAGGAGGGCTTCCCGGGCCTCGCTGCTGGCTTCCGGGTGACCGCAGGACTGTGCGAGCGCTATTGGGATGACGTGCATCCGCTAGCGCAGGACGGCGACTACGAGGAGCGCATCGGCAACCTGAGCTGGTTGTTGACCAATACCTCGCAATGGCTGCGCGCGATACCCATTGCGGTCGCACCACAGGGCCGCTTCAGCCTGGCCGACTTCGAGCATGCGCATGCCAACAGCGGCGATCAAGCCGACGGCCGCCCCAGCCTCGACACCCTGGAAGCTGCACGACGCAGCACCTCGCACGATGTCTACCGCCAGCTGGTAGCCGCCCTGCCCGATTGCAGCCTGGCGCTGGATGAACTGCAGGCCGCAGTGGACAGCCGCTTGGGCATGGACGGCCCCAGTTTCAGCTCGGTACGCGAGCAGCTGGATCACCTGCAGCGCACGGTTCGGCGTTTTGCGCGCGAAGCCGGCATGTTGCTTGATGGTGAAGTCGACGACACGGCTGATGAGCACAGCGACACGTTCTACACGCCGACCGCTGCCAGCGCCGAACCGGCAGTCAGCGGTTCCGCACCGCGCGGCCCTGCCGGTGCCCCGACCAGCCGCAAGGAAGCCCTGGCACAGCTGCGTCAGGTAGCCGAGTTCTTCCGCCGCACCGAGCCGCACAGCCCGGTGGCCTATCTGGCCGAAAAGGCTGCCAGCTGGGGCGAGATGCCACTGCATGTTTGGCTGAAGCGGGTCATCAAGGACCACACCACACTCGAGCAGATGGAAGAAATGCTCGATGTCAAAAACGACAACGACGGGCTGTAAGCCCGTCGTTTTCTTTTCAGCGCCGACGCCGCGCGCTTACTGGATCTTGAACTCGATACGACGGTTGCGCGCACGGCCGTCATTGCTGGTGTTGTCCGCTACCGGCTCGTCCGGACCCTTGCCGAGCACGTCCATATGCGTGTTCGGAATGCCCTTGGACATCATGTAGCTCTTCACCGCCGCCGCGCGTGCATGACTCAGCGACAGATTGGACTCACGCTGCCCCACGTTGTCGGTGTGGCCAATGATCAGGAAACGACTGTCCGGCATCTGTGCCATCTTGACGACCATCTCATCGAGGATGCTCATACCGAACGGCGTGAGCTTGGCGCTGCCACTCTGGAACTCGATGATGCGGTTGGCCAGGGTCTGATCCAGCACGCCTTGTTGTGAGCCCACCTTCAAGGCATTGCTGACCGTATAGCTGGTATTGCTGGCCAAGCTGAGATCGCTGGCCACCTGCTGACGCAACGCCTCATTGGCAACCTCGCCAGTGACGCGCACCGACTGCCCGTTGACTTCGAGCTTGCCGGGAGAAACGCGCTTGAGCCCGGTGTTGATCATGCCTGCCACGTAGTCGCCCCAATTGGGCGGCGTAGCGATGCTCTCGACCTGGATGCGATCAACCACACGCTCCGCGCCATAGACAGCACGCAGATTATTGAGCAGCTTGGCCTTGGTGGCCTGATCGGGCACAACACCCTCGATCACCACCGGTCGCTCAGCGGCAGCGGGCGTTGCTGCAGCTGCGGGCGCAGCGGTCTGTGCGAAGACCGGCGTTGCCGCCAACAACAACGCGGCGAGATAAGTAACGTTGAACAAATGCATCGTCAGGTTCCCAGGAAAGTCTCGCCAAACAGCCGACGCGCGGTGACCAATGCAAGATCGTCACGCTCAAGGAAGCTGCCGAAGCGGTTCAAGTTGTAGTCGCCGTGCAGGTAGTCGTCCACCCACTCCGAGTGCTGCAGATGAATCAGATAGTCACCAGCCTCGGACGGATCCAATGCCGCGCGCAGCACCATGCGATCAGCGCCATTGAAGCCGATGACCATGTTCGGTATGGCGTCGTTGCGGATCAGCACCGCCAGCTCAAAGTCGCCGCGGCTGACGAAGCTGGAAACCAGGTCCAGCCAGAACGCAGCGACCAGCGGCCGATACGCTGGATCGCGTACCAGCGGCAGCACCAGCGCCTTGTCGATGCTCACCTCACCACCGCTCAACACAGGCTGCAACAGCAAGCCCAAGGCCGGCAGCACCTGCCGCAATGACACATCGCCATGGCCTGCCTCTCGCAGACGCTGCTCGAAGCTGGCGATGGTGGTGCCTTCAAGGAAATCATGGAAGCTGGCGTTGTAGTCGGCCGGATCCGTACTGATGCTGAAACGGGCCTCTGCAAGCTGGCTCAGGGCCTGCGTCGCATCGGCATCTTCATTGGCCTGCCGCGCCAACCGGGCAAGCCCCGACCATGCATTGGACAGCGCCAACGGGCTGCGGCCGATGAAAGGCAGCGGCTCGGGGGCCTCCAGGCGCAAGGCGGACAGCAACGGAAAGCGCCGTTCGGAGGCATCGCGGCTGGCAAGAAAGTGCCCGCAGACCAACATCTTGCTGCGCGACCCGAGGAAGGCGTAGTTGATCTCCGGCGCCTCGTCGTAACGCTGTTTCCAGTCCGGGCTCTGGCTCAACAACTCCAGTGACTCGCCGGCCCAGCGGTCCAGCCAACCCAATAGCTGGTGATTGTCGGCGGCGCGCACGAAGTCACCGCGCGACGGTACCTTTCCGAAGTAGGAAACCCCGGCACTGACAACACGATTCATCGTGCACCTCCAGCAGCTTGCTGCGGCGCCGCTGGCGCAGTGGCGGGTGATTGCGTTGCAGGCGCAACGGGCGCCGCGGTTGCAACAGGCGCACCACCGGCTACCTTCTCCGGCAACTGCAGGCCGCGCTGCCAATCACTGCCATCCGAGCCGGCACCGGCGCGGCGCACAACCCGCATTTCCACGGTGACGGCGACGCCATCACCTTCCCAGGTAATGCGGCTGGAGTCATCAAGACGCTCGTACTGACCTTCCGACATCAGGCGCTTGAAGCCGTTGGAACCCGGCGCACTGAACACCTCTACCGAACGTCCATCGCCGGTAACCGCGGTAATCCGCACGCCCGGAATCTGGCCAGCATTTGGGTACTGCATGGTGGTCCACTGCGGCGGCGTGTTGCGGTAACGCAACTGCTGGCCATCGATCTCAATGGTGTATTCCACCGCACCGGTTGCAGGCGACGGCAACAACTCGAAGATTGTCGTGTCCTGCGCTGCACCTGCGCCCGCACCACTGACCCAATTGCCATAGTTGGCGACCAGCTCAGCGGACAGGTTGATGCCGATGCCAGCCCAGCGACGCGCTTCAAGCAAGGGCCCACGCTGGATGACCAAGGCACCCATCGCATCCTTGTTGAAGGTGGCGATGCTGCCGCTGGCACCGAAGATGGCGGCGATGTCGCTTGCGGCAGAATCCACGTCCGAGTTCAGGTTGAACGGATACTGCAAGCCAATACGCGCCTTGAACGGATCGTAGACCTGCGCCTTCCAGGTCTTGTTGACCTCGTCTTCGGTAGGCGGCACCAAGGCGGTAAACGTCTGTGTCAGCGGACGCAGCAACAACGGGCGCAATGCGTCGCGCTGTTTTTCGTCCAGCCCATTCAACACCTGCTCGTCGACCAGCGCCAACGCCACGCTCAGCTCGGAACCTTCATTGCTGAAGGTGTCCTGCATCAGCTTGCGCGCGCCAACGCCCACATCACCCTGCGACTTGATCGCATTCAAGCGTGCCCGCAGTTTGCCCAGCGTATCGAAGTAGGCCGCGATCACCGCTGGCTGATCGCCACGCGGCATGGTCAGCCGTGCGATGCCTTCAAATGCCTTGCCAATCGGCCCAACCGGCGCCGCTGCTGCAGCGGCTGCCGGGTCCTTGCGCAGGATGGTGCGCTGGAACCAGGCCACGAAGCCCTTGCCGGACTTGCTGGAGCGCGCCTGCGCAGGCGGGTTGTCCCAGATGGTTTCCTCGTTGATCTTTTCCAGCAAGGTGCGCAGCGGCGAGTTGCCAGCATCGCCCAAGCGATTGACGCGCGCGGCGGCCTCATCAAACGTGTTGAACTCGGCAATGCTCAGGCCTTGGACGAACTTGGCCCATTCGCGGGCGTATTCCTGCTTGTACAGGGTCACCAGCTCACGCGAGACGTGTTCCGGGCTGCCGGCCAGCGACAGATCGCTCTGCTCGGTCGTCCCCAGCACCCAGTCGGTGGTGCTCAGCTGGGTATTGGCTGCTTCCTTGATCGCGTCCTGCACATAGTCTTCCCACGCCTTGCGGCTGAAAGCACCGGAGATGGCATAGCTGCCGTTGATCAGGCGCGCATTGCGCTCCTCGCCCACAAGGCCATCAACGGTCACTGTGCCAAAGCGTGCGCCTGCGCGGGCCTTGATCTGCGCGAACACGCGTTCCATCGCCGGCTGGCCCTTCATCACCCCCGACAAGGCCTGACGCGAATCGGTAACCAAGGTGACCTTGTTCTGCACCTCTGGCCAGCCGGGCTTGCCCGCCTGCGCCACATAGAAGGTCATCAGCTTCTCGGCAGCGCGCACCATTTCCTCGCGACTCATCTGGCCACGGTTGGCTTCCAACCAATTGCGCCAGAACAGCGTCAGCTGCTGCGATAGGTGTGCACCTTCCACATACTTTGGATTGCCCAGCATCAGGTAGGTCTTGAGCGCGTTATATGCGTCGTTGGTACTGGTTGGCGAAGCGTTCTGATACAGCGTTTCGCTTTCCGCTGCAGTGGCGTTGGCCTGACCGAGCTTGTCGCGCTCGGCAACCACCTGCCCCAGATAGTTCTCAAGATTGGCTACGGTAGGCGCAAGCATCACTTGCTGCATGCCATGGTTGTACTCGCGCAGCAGCTTCTCGCGGATCGCATCACCCTGGTACAAGCCAAGGCTGGTGGTGATACCACCCTCCTTCTTGTAGCGATCCAGCTGCTCCATGCGGTCCTGCAGGAGCAGCAATGCATCGACGCGTGACTTCAGGTCCATGCGGTCCTTCTGCACGCGCACAGCCTGATCCAGATCCTTGGTAGCGTTGGCCACCAGCTGTGCATTGGTGGTGTACGACCAGGTCCATAACCCCAGCCCAAGCGCCAGCACGCCAACCGCGCCGAGGAACACGCCATAGCGCAGGCGATTCTGATGCGGGCTTGCATACTGCCGCACCAGCTCGCGGTCGGCAAAGATCACCTTGCGGAACAGATCCTTGAGGAAGAACGCCGTTTGTCCGCTCGGCGCTTCATCCACGTTGGAACCCCGTTGCAGGCCAAACTGACGGCCAACCCGCTCGGAAGCGTGGTGCACCGAGCGCCCTTCCTGCAGCGCGCTGCTGAAGTAGAAACCACGGAACACCGGTTTGAACTGATAGGGATTGTCTTCAAACAGCGTCGCAATAAAGGTGCGCAGCGCCGGCTTGATGCCCACAAATTCCAACGGCAGCGACAGCAAGCCGGGCGATACTTCGCGCCCGCGCTGCATTGCCATATGAGTGAGGCTCATTTCCTTGATGCCTTCAGCCAGCTCATCAAAGTGCGTATCGAAAGCAGTCAGCGCATCGCTCTGTTGCTTCACATCAGCAGGCAAAGTTGCGCCCCACACGTTCTCGCGCTCGCCCGGATCGAGGTTGCCGAAAAACTCGCTGAAGCCGGCAATCAGATCTGCCTTGGTAAACAGCACATACACCGGTGCAAATACTTCCAGCTGCTCGGTGACTTCCTGCACGCGCTGGCGCAGGTTCTTGGCCAGCTCCATGGCAAATTCCGGCTTGCTGCCGGACAGCTCGGCGATGCTGACCGCAATGACCACGCCATTGATGGGCGCGCGCGGGCGGCTCTTTTTCAGCAGCCCCAGGAAGGTCAGCCACTCCATGCGGTCTTCGGTGCTTACCGAGTAGCGCCCTGCGGTATCCAGCACGATGCCGTTGGTGGTGAAGTACCAATCGCAGTTGCGGGTACCACCAATGCCTTGGATCACATTGCTGCGGCTATCCTCGAACGGGAACTGCAGACCCGAGTTGAGAATGGCCGTGCTCTTGCCCGCGGCAGGATTACCGATGATCACGTACCAAGGCAGCTCGTACAGCGCGGCATTGCCCTTGAGCATGCCCATCCGCGAAGTCTTGATCTGCTTCACCGCATCCAGCATGCGCTTGCGCAGTGCTTCGGTATCGGCCCGCTGCGATGGCTGCGCGTTGGCTACGGCCTTGTCGGCCTCGCCCTGCACCATCGCCTCGACGCGGCGTGCTGCACGCCGCGCCATGATCCGTTTGATGATCCAGACGATCAGCGCAACAACCAACAGCGCAGCTAGCGCGATCGCCGCCCATATGCCGATCTGCCGGGCCTCCGCCTCGCCGTATTTGGCCAGCCCAGCGGCGCCGATAAGACCGATCACCATCCACAGGCGATAGTCGCGCAGGTAGTAGCTGAAATTGCTCAAACTCATGCAAGGAATCCAGGGTTTAGTTGGCTGTTGGCATTTCAGCCACCAGCGTCGGGGAAGGAAGCGGCTCTACGAGGCCAAACAAACGTTGCTGCGGGTCAGCAACGCCCAACAGCAGCACAGCCTCGGACTGACGTTGCAACTGCGCATAGGCCAAGGCCAACTGCGCAACCGGCAAGACCGGACCGAGTTCACCTGAACACAGTGCCAGGGCAAGGCTTTGTGAACTGAAATCGAGATCCGGGTTGATCGCAGCGGTGACCGCTGCAGTATCAACGATGGATTCAGGGCGTTGATCGGTGTCATGCAGCACAAACTGCACGCGCTCTGCATCGGCGAGCAAAGGCTTCAGCCACTGCTTTGCGGCTACTGCAAGCTGCCGGCGCACTTCCGCTGGACGGCTACCGTAGACCGGATCCAAGCGTTCGAATTGCGGCCGCCACAAACGCCCCGCACCTTCACCTGCGAGCCGGGCATTAGCCAGCAGCACACCGGCTGCGCCCTCGCCCGGCACCTGGCCATCAGCATTCTGCGCGGTCGCCAACAAACCCTGAGCCATCCATGCATTGATGACCGCAGCGTCAATCGAGGAGTAGATGGAAACCAGAAGATGCCAGCGCGGTGTGCCCGAGCTCAAGGCATCAACAACACGCTGCAGATGCGCCCAGACATCGCCGGAACGTTCGAACACGCTGATGCGCACATCAAACCGGCGCGCATCCAGCCCAGCCTGCAGCGCCTGCTCCTGCAACCATGCCTGCGCCCAATGACGCAAGCCATCGGACCACGTCGGTGAAACGATGAGCTCAACGGTAAGAATATTCTCAACCCGTTCTTCTTCGCGACGGCGCAAGCCCGCAACCACTACCTCTTCGCCGCCAACTATCGCCGGCATCACCAGGCAGGCCGAGTCCAGCAACTGCTCCAGAACGGGCTGCAACAGTGCCATCGCACGCCGTTCATGCACGGCGGTATCGATATTGCCTTCACGTTCGGAGAGAACCAGCCACTCTTCAAGATCAGCCACGGCGCTGACCCGGATTGGAAGATTGTTGGCGTCGCGGAAACGATTGTCCAACTGCGGCCTCGGCAGCGCCGAGGCGGCCGCCAACATTGCGCCTGCGTCCGCACCCGCGGCCAGATGAATGCTTCCTGCGGTTATCGCTATCGATGGCACAGCAGCGCCGGTGGAGACCACCGTCGCTTGCGGAGACGCCTCATCGGCGCGCGCGCTTGCTTCCACAACTTTGTCCACGCCACGGAAAAGCGCGCCACGCAGCATGTACCCCGCACCACTCAAGCCAACCGGCAGTACGCCGAGATAGCCCAGCATCTGCATGCCATTGGGGGTAGTGCCACTGCTGCGCCAATACATGATGGCCGTCGCCCAGGTGGCAACGAAAACCATCATTACGCTCCCCGCGTTCTTCAACCATCCTGTCATCAGTCGCCGTGCTCCATGCCTGCTCCTGTACCGCGTGTCGCGCTTAGCCCAATCCAGTGCTGCTCTGTGTGGCCATCAATGTGGCCCCACACGCAGTGCGATCTCCGTCCCGTGCTACAGGCTGCCCGTCGATTACGACGGTAGCGTCACCACTGATGATTGAAGTTGCCCCGTGCACCGCACAGATAGCGCGGTCCCCGATTCGGGATACAGGTTTGCCATTGACGTCGGTCTGGCCGGTGCCAGACACCACGCTACCGCCATGACTCAATTTGTCGCCGACAACGATAAACGGTCGTGCCATGCATCATGCTCCTTGATTCGCCGTGACCCGGTCTTTCCATCGCCCCTGTCCAACGGCGACCCGGATCATCACCGGCTTACGATACCAGCACTTGTGCGCGCTTATAAGCCTTGGCGTCGCAGTTCATCACGCTTCGCGTTACGTGCGGCCTTGCATTGCGCTGTGGCCTCCACGTGCACGTAGTCCTTGATGCTGCGCCAGTTACCACCCCAATCCAACCCTGCCTGTTCAGCAAGCTCGCCGTACAGAAAGTAACCGCGCCGGGTCCAGGGGTCTTCCATGTCCCATTGCAGACGGCCGTCACGGATTGGCGCGCTATCCACGCCCAGTCCGTACTGGTGGCAGCTTTGCCAAGCGCCGGCGCGTGTCGCCTTGCCGCCCGCCATCAACTCCGCCTGCCGCTCGGGGCTTCGATAACCTTCGATCAGCACCATCTCGTAACCATACTGGCGTCGCATCACTTCGTAGATAGCCAGAACGCGTTGCTGCAGATCCGGATCAATCTGATTCCATTTGCGATCGGCTGTAACTATCTCTGGACGCAGGCGCTTTATCTCGACGGTAGTGAACACTTCCGGCGGCGGCGCAGGCGGCGGCGTCAGCCGCTCTCCGCGCAGCAACTGCGCAACCATCGATCCCGATTCAGCAAGATCATCACCGCTGAAATCAGACAGCACCACCGTCTGTCGTGACATCAGAATTATCACTGGAGGAATGGACAACAACCCTATTGCTATCGCCAGTACAGGCCAGTGACGGCGCAGCGCACTGCGCACACTAACAACTTCTTCACGAACCCCACTACGCATGCGTGCAGCACCTTGCCCGGCGCGATCGCCCGCACGCCCTGCCCTTTGCCGCGCAGCGGTCCAACGCGTGCGCACACGCATAAACACCGGCCCCAGCGACTCCGGGAACAACAAGCCCCAACAGAGCAGCGCAACAAGCAGCAACAGCGCAATAGCTACAACGAGAATTACAGTCACCGGTCCTCCATGACGACAATGCAGGTTGACGCATCGAGAGGCTTACTCTACAAATGCGCGTATTCGTTTCGGCACTAGCCGACTCAAACCAAGGGCTGGAAGCACTTGAATAATGGCGGAATAAATCGGCCGAGTCTGCTCTCAGGGGGAGCGCAGACCAACGGCCCGGCACCGAACACGGGCCGCATTCTCGCAGACATGGAAGGTCGACAGGTTGCCGCATCATCGCGCGCCACCAAAGACCGGCCAGCTCGCAGTCGGCGCGTCTGGCTTTGGGTTGGCGCATGCTGCGCCCTGTTGCTGGCGTTCACGACGGCAACGCTGTGGTGGCTCTCAAGCAGCCCATCGCATGACAGCACCGAGTACTCATTGGACCCGGCTGCAAATCCAGATTCGTCTGTAAGTGCAGCTACCGGGCACCCCGACACACCGTCAGCCGCACCCAGCGATGGCGCGGCGATGATTGTTGATGCGCCGGAAACCGCTGACGCAAAGAGCCGCAACACGGCCACGCTGCCGCCAGAAGCCGCTGCAACGAATGCATCGCCAGCACCGGTAGCAAGAGATGCGCGTGCGCAGCGCACACCGGCAGCTGCACGCCCTGTTGCCGGCAGCAGGACCCCCGACGAGAACCTGCTGGGCACGCTACTGGGCATCATCAAGGAAGAAGAAAGCAAGAAAAAGAAAAGCGCTGCGGCACCGCAGCCTCAGACCATGGATGATCTGATCGCAAAAATTGAAGCCGACGACAAGAAGCGCGCCGACGACGAGCGCCTCGCGTTCGAACAGGTGGCGACGCGGAAGACCGCTTCAACCGAATCCACTATCCAAACACAGCTGCGTGCGTGTCCTGGTGCGAATACGACCAAGGGCCTGGAGTGCCGCGCGAAGATCTGCGCGGGTGTACGTGGAAAAGATCCGGCTTGCCCGGCGATGTGATGGTGCGCGCGACGAGCCCTTGCGGGCTTTTTGCGCGTCTGAGAATCGGCCGGAAGTCGCCAACGTTCAAGCTAGTTCTTGATCGACGCTAAGGCAGGCGCAGAGAAGACCCCTGCCCTGCCATTTTCATTGCATTCCAACAAGCCCGTCAGTACGGGCTTTTTGTCTTGCATGCGTGACGACACACCCATCTGTGAATCTGCCCTTGCGCAGACCAGGACGTCTTGGCAACGTCACGTGATCCCGAGGCTAAACCTTTGGCCATCGGCACATGGGCTGCCTGCCAACTTCCGCCAGCATCGGTGGACGAGTGCAGCACCGGATCAACTGGTCGCCTCCAAGATACTCCAGACGATCCAAACGCCAGATACAACTCCAATTGCCGTACAAATCAGCGGCCAGATCAACTCCACGAATCCAAGCTTGATGTTGTCTCTCCAGTCGCGCTGGAAAGGGTCTTCCGCGCGTATCTCATTTGCGGCCTGCACTTCCGCCGGCCACACCGGGATGCGAGACGTCGACATCGCGAGCCAGCGGCATAGCGCTATGAACCCAAAAGGAAGCGAGAAAATCAAGTGCAAAATGGGAAACCGCATGAAGCTTGCGAAGGCTCGAAAAACCCCGAATAGAAACCCTTCCCTGCGATCATGGATCGGCAGGAAGATAGGCACCTCCGCGGCCGCAAGCTCCGGCCCGTTCTCATACTCCATGTACTGTCGGATGAACTCCCAAAGCCGCATCAGATCGTTCTCATCCGACATATACGCGTAGCCCAAGGTGTATGTCTCCAGGACGACCTTCCCGTCATCAGACAAGAGATGCATGCGCAAGTCGTTTGTTTTGCCTACCGGCGGAGTAGTCGACTCGCCGATAAAAAAGAACAATTTATCCCAATCAGCGCAAAGCACCGTTCCGTTCTGTCGAAACACGTAAACATTTCGGGATTTCCGGTTTAAACGAATTGGATAGTGCGTCCAACGGAAGCATTCGCTTCGTACCAGCCAGAAAATCCCACCAACTATGAACAGGGATACTGGAACGATGAATAACCAGAAGGCCCATGGAATCCAACGTTCATCCGCCCTGAAAGGCGGCCCCATAACCATAACGTGAAACAACAATACGCCAAGTGGCAGGTAAGCAAAACCTCCAATCAGCCCAAGAAAAACATTGAATCCTTTCCCTGGATACCAACGATCAACCAGCTCCACGAATGTCGAGTTGGAACGTATAACCGACATTATGCTACATGGGTCTTCGCTAGCCTTTACACCCTTATTAAGTCGCCGCTTCCGCTCGCTATCACTAAGCGGGCGATTTACAGGAAAACGAAGGTTCCGTACGTCAAGTCCAGCATAGTCCACGTCCAGCCTCCATGCCAATTCGCCCATCAAGCGATATCAAAAGATCAATTCAATGCTAGAAACCACGATAAACGCGAAGCTGGAGAATGAAGAGTCATTGAAAGACCTGCGGACGATCCCCATCACCGATTCAACTCGGAAAACCAAGGAGGTATAGCAACCACTCCAAGCATCATGAATACGATCGCCGTGCAAATCGCACCGAGCACAAACCAACGACGGTTCAAATATCCCAGCTTGCCAGCGTACGCAAGCCGTTCCGCATCTGTAAGTTCCCTCACACGGAACGAGCTCGCCAAAATGGGGCCTGACATTTCGGAGCGAATATCCAGGGGCCAATCGGGCCTGGGAGCAATCCGAGATATCCAGAGCCCAGCGCGCTCGAACCAATACATGAGCGCACCAACCACATGGACATAGGCCATCGGGAATACACCGGGTTTGACCTGATGACGATCATCTACCAAGTCACCAAAAAGCCGCCGGTCCAACAAAGCGAAATTCGCTCGTGGATCGTCGGTTGGCGGCATTGGGTCTGCAGCCGGCAAAGAATCCGGATCGCCATCCATATAGTTGCGAATGAACTCCCATATCATCTCTGGTGCTCGATAGTCACGATGTGGTTGAACCAGAGGTACATATGATCGGATAGATCGACTGGAGGCATCCATATCTACTACGGCAAGCACGTACCCAGTGGCAGCACCCGCCAAGCTATAGCTCCTTGAAACCATGGACACAGGTTGCACTGCGTCGTATTCAAGGGCAACCCATCCCTCCTTGGGCCCAATCCAGCAATAGAACTTTCTAAGCCTTCTGCTCAGCACGATGGGAGGCGGCAGAGTGCGCCTGACGGATGTAATCGACCACCCAATGAACGCCCCTGCAATCAGAAGCAGCATTGCATAGGCGCCGGCGAGGTGAGGCCAGAAATCTGCCCTGGAAAGTACTCCACCGAGCACGACGTCAGCAAGAACCATGCTAATGCCCGCGCATCCGACTACCAAACCTAAGACGAATGCAAACCCCCGACTCGACGCCCCAGTGGTGGACGCAAACACCATGAAAGAATCGTTTATGGATTGAATAGCCTTGACAGAGGCGGGTCTGAGTCGCGGTGCTTCGTCAGGAGCATTCAACAGCCTTCCCCAGCCCCCGCTCCTCGCGGGAAGCTCAACCATCCCAGACAGTAAATCGCTGTCGACCCCTTTCATTTATGCAGCTTCTTCGGCATTTTTTTCAAAAGCAAGGGCGCAGAAAGACTGCAAATTCCCAAATAGCAGCATGACGGCACCAACGTATTTTGAAACAAAACTGATGGCACCAACGCAAGCCAACAAGGCATAGCAAGAACCAAGCTCTCGCATCAAAAAGCCGCTCTTCCATAGATCTTTGCTTTCAAATCTGCGTCCAAGGCTTTTGCCTCCCGTACCGATTCCTTCCAATAGGCCATCATCGCCTCTGCCTTGGAACCTTGCCTCACTCGCCCAAAGACTGCCGGCGCCTTGAGCCCCCCGAGCTGACCGCCGTGAGGTTGGCAATCCGCAAGCACAGACGCAGGCCAAATCGGCTTACGGCAGAGCATCATCGTTAGATAGCGCGACACTGCCCAAGGGAAAGTCAACGGCAGACCCAGCAAGATCATTCCCGAACCAGAAGAAGAGACGTGAATGATGAAAGAGTTGCGAAAACTAGGTACTACTGACGTGAATAGCTGCATAGGCGGGAACGGCAAAGCATCAGGCCCTGACTCCATGAAGCGCTTGATCATCTCCCAACTAGCCAAAGATACCCCCAGACTACTTCCGCTGTCCGAACCCACAGCAAACGTATGAACCACAGTGCCATCACGCATTATATTCCCGCGCAAGTCATAGGTATGACCTTCATCTGGCCCAGCAGGCTTGTCCCGTCCGATGTAAAAGTACACATCCTCCCAGGGGACAGATATGGCACGACGGTTACCGCCTACAAAGACGTGCACCATCCGTGTCTCTCGATTGAATCTAATTGGGTAGTATTGATACCTAAAAATATCCCGCCCCAATAGCATCCAGTATGCGAGACCTGCGACTAAGAGGCAAAGTAAGACCAAGAAACCAACGGCATAGTACTCACCCTGTGCAATTACCCGCTCGCCCCCAATCTGCACCTGCCAAAGCGTCCATATCATTCCGGCGGCGAACGCAAATACCAACACAATCATCAGCGCTCCCCACATCGACGCCCAGCCGCGATAGTCGAAATGACGATCCACATATTCAATGTACGTCGAATTTATCGCGATCAAGCCCTGATCTATGGGTTTAGATACACTGAATGAGCGAAGGTTATCAAACCCAGCGGCAACCTCGTAATCTGACAGAGGACGCCCTACCTTGTAACGCTGGGCTAGCCAGCCCGCAAACTGACTCATACTTTAGGCCTCTGCCGGCATTAACGCGTTGTAAGCAATCTCCTGATCTTCTACGGATCCGAAATTGCCATGCTTGTGAGCGCCAAATGGAGTTCTGTCTATCCATATCTCAATCTTGTCGTCGCGAATTAAATTTATCAACCATTCTCCCAGCATACTGAGAAGCCCGAGAACGAGCAGCACTACAAAGCCCACCCCGACGGTGATAACGCCAGCCAGCATCAAAATACTCACCAGTACTCCGGAGACCGCAGTGACACCGTAGAAAACAGCCATTGGGATATCACCTTTTCTTATTGCATCCATTGCCTTCCATCCGTCGACGACAGCACCCAGGATACCCCCTACCACTCCAAATGCGCGTGCATAGAAACCAATTGCTCCTGCGCGAGTGGCTGCACGTGCAGCACCGAACCTAATCTCGTTCTGCAACGCGGTTCTACCCCACTGCGTCTTCTCCAAGCCAAGTCCAGCAAGCTCCACACTTGTCGCGACAAATCCCATCAAGGCCGAGGCCATTGAGAGCCCCCTGCGAAGCTCCGGGCCTTCAGACTTGACATCCAGCTTCCCATAGGCGTCGCAAGTGTTCCAAGCGTCTAGTACAAGACCAACCACACCGAGACGCACGTCCAAGCTTACCCGCGGTCCCAAATGCTGCGATGTCCGATTCTGAACCAGAGACCTTACTTGGTCTTCCGTCATTAAAAGGCTCCCAAGCGCGCCTGGACTGCCCCCTCTCGCAGCACTGATGGCGCGCTGATCCCAAAACACCGCCCACTGAAAAACCTTACGCCCTCGGGCGTTCCGTTCACCGGTAGCCGTTCGTGCGCCACTTCTTTCACTTAGTTCCTGTCGCAGATGCTGATCAATTCGTGCACGCAGCTGCTGTTTGTCTATGCCAGGCTGACCTTGACTCAACGCTTCGGTTAGAAAATGTACCATTTCCCTCTCGGAAGCCTGAACTCCAATGCGCTCGATTCTCTTTCCAGAGAGGACTCCCAGTACGCCTAGCATGTTGTTACGCGCTGCCGCCGTAATGGCAACGTTGACAGCGCCTCGCCTAAGATTGGACCCCACCTTAGAAAGACAAGTCACGATCCCACCGGAGATTTTGTACACCAGGCTTGCGACGAGACCTAATCCTCTTCGAAGCTCCTCAGGTTTCTCTCGTCCCCTTGCCAAAACATGGCCATAACTTTTGAGAAGGTTGGACCAAGCTCCGGGATTATCCATTAGCGATTTTGATTGCAGCTGAATTGCCTCAGCAGCAAGGCTGTCGTTCAGAGTCAGGGCGCGCATTGTTGCATTCTTCAAATCGTTGAAGTTTCCAACTAGATCCTGCAGGACC
The DNA here is from genome assembly GCF_056760235.1 of Stenotrophomonas sp. STEN018. Lineage (NCBI taxonomy): Bacteria > Pseudomonadati > Pseudomonadota > Gammaproteobacteria > Lysobacterales > Lysobacteraceae > Stenotrophomonas > Stenotrophomonas sp. STEN018. Next base: position 86,373 of record NZ_JBRREK010000005.1, on the reverse strand, counting down.
GCAGCCTGAATAGCCTCATGCCCAACAATTCCATCTAACGAATTTTCGACGATTTCCGTCAGCCGCATCGAACTGTAAGAGACTTCGTCGTGGTGATTGCAGGCAAGCCACGACCGAAAGAGATCGTGCTTGTACCATCTAACGAAACTCAACGCCAAGGGCGTTATGTGCGCCACAGTATAGTCGAGCATCTCCTTCTCTAGGCTCGACTCAAATGCCGTCAGCGCTTTATCGTCATAGTCGTCTCGATATCTCTTCCATGCAGAATCGCGCGCATTCTTATCTTGCTCCGGCGTTAATTTATCCGGAATCTTAGTCACACCAGCGGCATAGAGCTCAATCGCGGCTCGGCCTGTATATACTCTCGACCTGACTGAACTCAATTCTTCAGCGGCGGCATGGTCTTCAATCGCCTGCCGCATGCCATGAATAGCAACTGCACTCGTTTGCTTCCAGGCTCGATCATTTTCGTCCTCGAAATCACGAGCCTTCTTCCTCATCAGGGCCGATAATTCTTGGGTTATACCTGCCGGATCGTTGAGCGCCAGCATCATCGGCCGGCCCATCGAAACAGACTTTTTCAGCCAGACTTCCATCCCGGGTAAGTCCTGTTTACTCCTGCAAAATGGGAGGAACGAGAAATCAAACCCAGGATTTCCGTAAATAGTGACCGTTTCAAGAACGGAAGAAACAACGCCTTCGACCAGAACAGGCTTTACAGGTACGGCGGCCGGCGGACCATTTGAAGCTGCGAAAGGGATATTGACCCCACTACTTTGCCGAGGCTGTTTACCGAACTTGAATTCACTCACCTGTGCCGATGCATCAAGCGCACTACCCGCGTGGTCGACCACTTTTCCGCCGAGCCAGTTCTGTACATTAACGCAACGCATGTGCTTTCTACGCTCGGCGGCACTTCGATTGCGCTTCAGCACCTCTGCCGGCCAAGGCGCCTCGGTGAACCCGAACCATACATTGCCCGCACGACTGGGATCTGGAATCGTCACAAACCTCGCGACCTGAGAGTCCGCCATTCGGGCACAACTTGGCTCAAACTCCTCACGAGGTGGTGGAGCACCATGAGGGTCGAACTCAAGGAGATAAGAGTCACTTGTTATCTGAAAGCCCTTCCACTCACCTCTTACCTCATTGAACACATAAAGATATCCATAGCGCGCGAGCCTGAGCGTATAGTGCGCCTCGCCGCCAGGCAGCGATACCTCAGATACCTCCTTGCCGAAATTACCGCTCAGACGGGGACCTTGCCAACTATCCTTCACATCCGAACGACAAACAGCATAACGCACGGGTAGTATCGGGAGACCCACCTGATCGCAAACATCACATTTTTTTGCGGGATCGCACGACTGTGTCGGCTTACTTTCCATGCTATCTAGCTCCTTAACTTTCGCAAATATTCAATGACTGGACACGCAGGCGCCCAACCAAATTTGTCACGACGCTGCGATACGCGCCGGGATTGTTCTTCGCAATGTCGATAGCTTCTTGAAAAGCCGAATCTTCGTGAATGGCCGGCGACTCGGAGATGGAAATATAGGCAAAGGCCTCTAGATCACCCGAGTCTGTCAGACCGAAACCCCGCGCCAGCTCCATTTCTCTATAAATACGATGAGAAAGATCTTCCTCGATCACCGCCTGTTCAACATCAGCATTCAGACGTGCCGCAGTACGATTTACCGAAGCCAGCGATGCAATAGCTCGAAGTTGCGCAGCATCGAATGCCAATGCCTCTCGAGATAGACCTTTACTAAAGTACGGAGTCCAGTTTCCGCCTCTATCCAACGGCGCGGTCCAGCGAGCCACAGGCCCCAACAAGGAGCTCAGTTGCGCGTCGCGCAGTATCCACAGCAGACAAGTCCAAACTCGTGGGTCGTAATAACGAAAGAGCATTTTTTCGCCCTCAACTTGCCTGACCATAGCTCGTGAGAGGTGGCCTCGCAATCGCACATCGTTCTCTTCACTAACGATTAGTGCGGAGAACGGCGTTCTATCATGGCATTGAGCGTAGCCAACCGTCTCGTCCAACGCATGCAATCGCTCATCGGGCGACATGTCTCTAAGATTAATCAGGTAGGGAAAAAGGTGCTGCTGCGATCGCAATTCTGCTGGCACTATCGGAGCGCAAGGCCACAAACGCGCAATGCGTCTATCAATCTGTAGTGGATTGATAAGCGCATATTGATGCTCATTGAATAGCCTGTGATCCAACTTCATACGGTGCCGCCGAGGGGAACAAGGCCAGCTCCGGAAACCTCCGCTGCACGGACGCGATACTCGCAAGCCTTGTGGGAACTTTCTGGAATTGTGGCTTTACCCGTCACGCTAGCTGGCCCCACCCAATCCCTCTGACTAGCCTTAAACTCGATCTTTCCAGGCGCGCCCAGCTCGATGTTGTCGCCCTCAATCCGAATATAGGCACCCGCCGCTGTAGCCAGCAGATGCTTGCTCGGTGCCGCTATCTCGACACTGGCTTCGGTGCTGGCGATCCGAACATTGGTTTTCGCTGCGATCGTGGCCTGATTCTTATGCGCACGTGCACTCACCTTCCCCTGTGCCGCATGCAGCGCGATGCCGCGCTCCTGATTCGGGCTGTCTTTCCTGCCCTCGCTGCCGACCGTGTAAAGCACTAGACCTTGCGCGACTGCCAGGCTAAGCGAGCCCTGCGTCATCCAGTTCAGTGCAACGCCGCTGCTCAACAATGTATGGGTACCGCTGACCCACGCTTGGTCGGCCGGAGTCAGGCTCATCACGCCGGCTACGCCACTGCCAAGCAGTACGGGCGCGCTCCAGCCGGGTGCTTCGCCATCGCCGCCGTTGATGCTGCCAGCGCTGCTGCCGCTCTGGGTTGCTTTCAGCTGTTCCTGCAGCTCGGTCAGGGTTTGATCGATGGGTAGTTCGGCTGGGTCTTTGGGTAGCTGTGCTGTCTGGTCGACGGCGGAGTCGGCCAGAGTTTTGAGCAGGTCGTGGCCTTGCTGCAACTGTGCGATGGCTTGTGGTGCTGCCATCTGCGGTGTGCCTTCCTCGGTTGTGAGCAACAGGCCACGCCCGGCGCGTAGGCTGCCGTGTGCCTGGGTTGAAAGCTCGACGCCGAAGCCGCGTTCGCCTTCGCGTACGTTGTCGCTGCCGCCTTTCAGGTGCCCAAGGGTCAAGGTGGTGTCGTGCTGCGTTGTGGACAGCTGAGCGCGGCCTTGTCCTGGCGTGTCGTCAAAGCGCAGCTGCTGGTAGCCACCGGTGCCGCTTTGACTGTCCGCCATTGCTTGGCTCTTGAAGCCGGTATACACGGCGGCGTGATCGTTGCCTTCGAACCATGCGGCAGCGTTGCCTGTAGCGTTTGCGCCGCCGTTGTTCAACTTGTTGTGCGGTGCGTCCTGTTGGCCGCGTCCGTTGTAGAGCGCGCCAACTATCACTGGCCGGTCGATATCGCCCTCCAGAAATGCGACCAGTACTTCCTGGCCGCGTCTGGGCAATACCACACCGCCCCAGTTGTCGCCGGCCCACGGGGTCATCACGCGTACCCACGTCCACGCATTGCCATCGGCGGGCGCGTTGTCGTCGCCAGCGGGGTGCGACAAGCCGTTGCTGGCATTGCCGCCTCGTTGCCACGGGAACTGCACTTTGATGCGGTGGTCGCGATCGGACAGCAAGGGCTCGCCGTCGCTGACCACGATCGCGCTCAAGGTGCCGGTAATGCTGGGACGTGGATGAAGATGCACACCGTGGCCATTCTCGGTCTGAGGACGATAGTTGACCTCCGCCGGAATCAACGCGAACTGGTTGTCGTAGAAACCGGTGTCGATGTCGTTACGTTCTGCCCCATTGCTGATTCCGGCAAGGGCGGCTGGCAGCGCTAGTGCACGCTGGTTGATCGGGTCCAGCGTTTGTTCCAAGGCATCGAATACGTCGGCGTCCAGATTGTTACGCGCCTGATGCCGCACCGAGATACAGAGGAAGTCCGCATCACCGGCCACCTGCGGATGCTGCGACAGCGTGAGCTTTGCGCCCGGCGCGAGTGCACGCCATTGGCCTGCACCTTCGATCAGGTGGGAACGTACCCGCAACGCGTCCAAGTGCTGCTGCGCGCGACGTTGGCCGCGGGCATTGTCCTGCCAGCCGTACGGTCCGCTGGTGTCCTGATCAACGATGCCAAGATCGCTGCCCTGCTCTGCTTGGGCACTTGCTTGGCGACGCTCCATGCTTCGGTAGTCCCAAGTGGCGCGCTCCACTTTAGGAGTGCACCAGCTTCGCCCTTCCTGCCAACGCTGGATGGTATCGCTGCGCTCGCTCTCATCACTGCGATGGAAACGCACATTACCAAGATCAGTGACATCGTGGCTGTGGTCGGCGAACACCAACGTGTGCTTGCCAAAGGCGGATGCATCGGCGTCGCCTTCATGCTCGAACCAGTAGAAGATGCCTTCTTCGGCGAGCAGCCGTTGTATAAATGCCAAATCGCTCTCTTGGTACTGGGTAGTCAGGCTGCGCTTGGCATATTGACTGGCATCGGTGAGTACCCAGCGCCACTCGGGCGCCAGTGCACCGTAGTCGGCGAAGATGTCCTCGATGATCTCGACCACGGTTTTGTCGTGGAAAACATAGCTGTCCACGCGCTGTGACAGAAACGCCAACCATGGCTGCAGGCGCAGGCGATAGCGCGCAAGCCCGCCATTGCTGCCGATCCGCTCGGCGGCGGTGATACGGCCGTGCAGTGGGCGATGGCTACCATCAGCCTGCTGAAGCTGGAGCAATGCCGGCTTGCCAATCAGCGGTTGCAGTTGCAGACCGGCATCAACAGATAGCGCGGTGATCGTCCATTGAAAGCCGATGCCGTCGATCTGCTCGACGCCATCCAGGGTTTCCGCAATCAACACCTCGCTGCCCAGCGCGGTGTGCAGCCGCAGGAAGCGCTGTCTCTGTGCGGGCCCAGCCAGGGCTGCCAATACGTTATTTACCAAATCCATGGTGTTGATCTGCCTTCATGGAACGCAGTGCGCACTACGCCCCGGACTGAAAACGGGTGGGTACATACCTTTGTTGCCACCATTCCCGGTGCCCGCCGGCACCGGAATGACGTTGTTACCTGTGCATCAAGCGCTCTGCACGATCTCTTCGAGACGCAGACGCACGCCTTCGCTGATCTGCAGGCGGTAATCACGTCCGCCTGCGGAAATCAGAACTTCACGCATGTTGCTCACCAGCTGTGGTTTGCCCACCGGCGAGCTGTCCATATGGATGCGCCAGGAGCCACGGCTGATCTGGCCAGCGACGTTACGCGCGTCCTGGCGTGCGGCAGGCACCGCGCTCTCCAGCAGTTCGACAATGTGTTCAGGGCGCAGGCGGTTCCATGCGCGCACGCGGTCGAGGTCACGCCCCAAGCCCAGCTCAAGGCTGTCGCAGTGGCTCAGTGCTGCTTTGCGGTCAAATCCGAAAAATTCCATGTTGTTCTCCTTCGTCCGTTATCAAGAAACTTTGTATTTGAAGTCGCCCTTCTTGCCGGCGCTGACTTTGATGCTGTTGATGCGGGTACCTTCGGCCATGGCCGTGAGCACGCTCTCTGCGATCTCCGGCAGCAAGGTGCCGTTGAGGATGTGGTCCACATTGCGCGCGCCCGAATCGACTTCGGTGCAACGGGCCAGCACGGCCTCAACCAGACTCTCGTCCCAACTGAAGCTGGCCTTGTGGTTGGCACTGACGCGGTCACGGATGCGGCCGAGCTTGAGGCTGATAATGCGCACCAGCACGTCGTCGCTGATCGGGTAATACGGCACCACCTTCAAGCGACCGAGGAAGGCCGGCTTGAACGTGCGCATCAGGATCGGCCGCAGCGCTTCGGCAAGCGCTTCGGCGCCAGGGATTTCTTCGGCCGGCTTGTTCAGGCAGGACTGCATGATCTGCGAGGAACCGATGTTGGAGGTGAGGATGATCAGGGTATTGCGGAAGTCGATCTCGCGGCCTTCTGCGTCATCCATCATGCCCTTGTCGAATACCTGGAAGAACATTTCCAATACGTCCGGATGGGCCTTCTCCACTTCGTCCAGCAACACCACGCTGTACGGGTTGCGGCGCACGGCTTCGGTCAGCACGCCGCCTTCGCCGTAGCCCACATAGCCCGGCGGCGAGCCCTTCAGGCCAGACACGCTGTGCGCCTCCTGATACTCGCTCATATTGATGGTGATCAGCTTGCGCTCACCGCCATAGAGGATGTCGGCCAAGGCCAGTGCGGTTTCGGTCTTGCCCACACCCGATGGCCCGACAAACATGAACACGCCTCGCGGCTTGTTGGGGTCTTCCAATTTTGCGGTGGCAGTACGCACGCGCTGAGCGATGGCGTCGAGTGCATGGTCCTGGCCGATGACCCGCTCCTCCAGCAAGGTGCCAAGCGAGCGGATGGTGCGGATTTCATCCTTGACCATGCGGCCCAGTGGCACGCCGGTCCATGCCGAAACAATCTCGGCAACCACGGTGCCATCCACCTGCAGCGGGACCATCGGAGTTTCGCCTTGCAGTTCGCGCAACTCGGCCTGCAGCTTTGCCAGTTCTGCATGTTGTGGCGAGAGCTCACGCGTTGACTTGCTGCGCTTGCCAGTTGTTTTTGCGACAGCGACGTCGGCCTGATCGTCCGCCGAGGCCTCTGCATCGCCCTCGCCCGCCGGGCCTTGTTCAAGCTGCTGGCGCAGCGCTGCAACCCGCCCGGCCAATTCGCGCTCGACACTCAAACGCTGCTCATTGCTGGCAAGCACCGCCTGCGCTTCAATCTGCTGCGCCTTCAGTTCGGCAAGACGCTCCTCATGCAAGGTGCTGCCGCCGGCAGTCTCGCGCTGCAACGCGGCCAGCTCGGCCACGAGCCGATCCAGATGCTTGCGGGTGTCTTCGATGATCGCCGGCGTAGCGCTCTGCCCAAGCGCGACCTTGGCACAGGCGGTATCAAGCACGCTGACGGCCTTGTCCGGCAGCTGGCGGCCGCTGATATAACGATGCGACAGGCGCACGGCTTCGGTCACCGCTTCATCCAGCACGCGGATGCCAAAGTGCGCCTCCATCAGACTGACCATGCCGCGCAACATCGCTGCAGCCAGCACTTCGCTGGGTTCTTCCACCTTCACTACCTGGAAGCGGCGCGCCAATGCGGCATCCTTTTCAAAGTGCTTTTTGTACTCGCTCCAGGTGGTGGCTGCGATGGTACGCAACTCACCGCGCGCCAAAGCCGGCTTGAGCAGGTTTGCGGCATCGTTCTGGCCGGCAGCGCCGCCAGCACCAATCATGGTGTGGGCCTCGTCGATGAACAGGATGATCGGATGCGGGCTCTTCTTGACCTCGTCGATCACGTTCTTCAGGCGGTTCTCGAACTCGCCCTTGACGCTGGCACCGGCCTGCAACAAGCCCATGTCCAAGGTGTGCAACTCAACGCCTTGCAGCACGTCGGGCACATCCTTCTCGGCAATGCGACGGGCCAGGCCTTCTACGACAGCGGTTTTACCGACGCCGGCCTCACCGGTGAGGATGGGGTTGTTCTGGCGGCGACGCATCAGGATGTCGATGACTTGACGGATCTCGGCATCACGGCCGATCACCGGGTCGATCTTGCCGTCACGCGCACGCTGGGTAAGGTTGGTGGTGAACTGGTCCAACGCCGGGGTCTTGGACAGACCGCCCTTGGCCTCGCCGGTTACAGCATCCGCATCTTCGCCAGCGCCTTCGCCCGTTGCCGAAGCATCGGCGAAGCGAACGGTCTGCGCTTCCTGCGAGCCTTCGGTCAGCTTGGCAAAATCGTGCTTCAGCTCTTCACGCTTGAAGCGCACGAACAATTTGGAGCCGCGGTACGCCAGCTGCGCAAGGTCAGGCTCGGTCAGCAGCGCCAGCAGCAGGTGGCCACTGCGGATGCGGGTGGTTTCCGAATCCAACGAGGCGATCAGCCATGCGTGCTCGAACAAGGCCGGCAGATGCTGGGAGAACACCGGCGTGCGTGTGTTGCCGGTCTTGAACTGGCTTATTTCATCGCTGAGATCACGCTCAAGCGATTCCGGTGAAATGCCGCTACGCTGAGCGATCAACACGAAGTCGCTCTTGGGCTGCTCCAACAGGGCCAGGAACAGATGCTCCAGATCCACCTCGTAATTGCCACGCGCCATGCACAGATTGGCTGCGCGCTGGGTCGCCTGACGGCAGGTGTCGTCCAACTTGCTGATAAGTGTTTTGAGGTTGATGCTCATTCGGAACCACGCACTCCCTGCTGAAACCGTTCAATTACCGCTAGCGTCATCGCTACCGGCGCCTCGTTATTGCAATGTATGGATGCCATAGGTGGTGTCATCGCGCGCGCCGGATTGCTCACGTGTGCACATATAACTGTCCCAGCCCAGGCGCGCTCCATTTCCCAGTGCGCTGCCTTGGACGTCTTCGGCGCGCAGTACCAGCCGCACCTCGTATTCAAGCGTTCCGCCGGTGAGCAGTGACAGCCACTTGGCCAAGGCCAAGGCTGCGGAGCCGCCGGGCAGGAAATCGTCAAATTCCTCCTTTGAAAGCGGACCAAAACGCAGCCGCAGGCGCAGGTCGCGCTGCCAGACGCGGTCGCCGGCCAATGCACTTGCACCGAGCACGGCATTAGCCTGGCCCAAGCGTGTCGCCTGCCCTGCCGGTACGCGGTACCACGCGCCGACAAACTGCTCCACCTCAAGCGGCACCTTGAAGTAGTCGGAAAGCACACGTTGCATCAGCGCGGCCGATACCGGCCGCTGCCGGATGGCGCCAGCGTAGTACGCCACTGCCTGATCGAAGATGTCGCCCTCGCCGTCGTGCAGGCGATCGCGCAGCTCATGCATGCCCATGCCGAGCAACGACAGCACCAAGGGCAAGAAGCGCTCGCGCCGGTCCAGCTCGTACTGCAACGCCAGCCGGTGCTTCTTCCACGCCGCATAGTGCAGCGCTACGGCGCGGGTTGAGAAAATATCGAGGAAGGCACGTGCGGTTCGATCGCGCTCGTACAGCTCGCGGATCTGCAGGGTTTCGGTGTAGTGCAGCGGCAACGCACCCGCCGTACCCAGCAAACCCATGAATTGCGGCGTCAGGTGAACTTCGCCCAGAGTCTCGCCGGCCAGTGCCTGCTCGATGTCGTCGGGTTCCTGCAGGCGGTCACCAGCCAGCGAGTACACCTCGCCGTCGGCGGACAACTCGGTTGCCGGGAAGCCCAGCGACAGGTTGTTGCGGAAGCGGACCCGCATCGGAATGGCTTGGCCCGACTTCACGCCTTGCCGCTCAAACACCTGCTCAAGCAGCCGCACCGCCTGGAAGAACTCGAAGCGGTGCGGCTCGGCCAGCAGCTGCTGGGCTATGCCAGGATCGATTCGCCGCTGCGCGCTTCGCATCGGACGATCTCCTCCCCGCTGTCGCCGGAGATCAGCACCAGTCGGGTAAAACTGTTGGCATGCACATACAGTGCAAAGAAGTGATCCATCACCTGCGCGAATGCAGCTACGCCGGTGCCGACGAAATGGGCCTCGTTGATGGTCAAGCGGATCTCAAGGCCGCGTACGACAGATGCGAATTGGCGCCCGGACATCCAGGTCGTCGCCGGCACCTGCTCCAGCGCAAGAATGCCGTCCACCTGTCGCGCGGAAACATTGCTGCCGGACAGGTCGTATAGGCGCAGCATTTCCTTCAACGCCGCCAGCCCGCTACCACTCAACGACAGCTGATTCAGTGACAGATGCGAGATCAAGCGCCATTGCGCACTGCGGCCGTGGCGGAAGCGCAGCGGGCGCGTTGGCTTGCGCAGCAAGGTGATGCCCTTGGCCGGACTGCCACCTTCGATGCTCAGATCACCGCCAGCCACACCATGGGCGAGCTGATGTGGAAGATCGCGGTTACTGCAGGTCAGCTCCAAGCTGACCGTATCGGTCTGCGGCAGCACCGGGTTGAAGGAGAGATCCACGAAGCTGATCTCCATCTCGAAACCCGGGCTCTCCCGCGCGATGTTTTCATCGTGGCGTGCCACCCAGTATTGCCCGGTGCGGTCGGGGTCCTCGCCGTGGTGCAGCGAGTAGAACGGCCGGAATTCGTGGATCGCCTCCCCCTGCGGCGTCTGGCGGATGCGATGCACCGAATCGATGGAATGCACTTCGAAGGCGTAGGCACGGCGTGCATCGGCCAACACAGGGTAATTCACGGTGCGATGGGTTACCCGGATCGGCTCGCCGTTGATCTTGAATAGATTGACGATAGGCGTGCAACCCAGCCGCACGTTGTTCAGGCCGATATCTTCCAGCACCATCGCATTGCCACGCTCCTGCTGACCGGCCTGCAGGATCAGGTGCAAGGTGAAACGCCGACTGGCACCGGCACTGCTCGCAGCCAGGTCCAGATCAACAAAGCCGAATTTTTCCGGATAGCCGAACAGCTCGGTCAACAAACGATAGGCGGGGTGCGAGCGCGCCGGGAAATCAATCAGCGCCTCATTGTCGGCAAAGCCTACCGGTGTGATCGGCGCCGAATCCAGTCGACGCCAACGGCCGTCACCATCGGATTCGACATAGGCCGCCTTCACTCCAAGCAGCAGTGCATCACGCAAGGCGGCGCGCACCGACGGCTCACCATCGAGGAACAGGCGCAGCTTGTCGGTACCGAGCTGGCCGAAGCCGAGCTGATCGGAAAGCAACTTGAAGCTCAATGAAATCTGCGCACCACTGCCGGCCGGCAACGCCGTTGCCATGGGTGCGTCAGCCACCGCGCGATAGGTCACCCCGGAAATACCGATCGGTGCCAGCACCACGTCATAACTGGTGCGAAAGTCACAGGGAACGCCGCGAACCGCGCGGCTTTGCAACGATGTGCCGCGTGGAATCCGCACCGGCGCACTCAGCTTGGAGGCAACGCCGTCCATATCGAAATAGGCGATGGAGCACGACGGAAATGGCCGCAGATAGTGCGGGTACAGCACATCCAACAGCGCATCGGTGAACTCGGGATAGTCGTCATCGATACGCTTGGACACGCGCGCGGTCAGCAGCGCGAAGGCCTCGATCAGGCGTTCGACATGCGGGTCCTGGCTGCCATCGGCAGATAGCTGCAGGCGCCCGGCAATTTTGGGGTAGCGCTCGGCAAACTCGCGTCCGTAGCGGCGCAGGTAGGCAAGTTCACGTTCGTAGAAGGGCAGCAGATCCTGCATCAGAGCGCCTGCTGCGTGCGCCGGGCGCGGGTGACCTGGTACTGCAGCGTAGAGGGCTGCAGCATTGCGTCGAAACTCACCGGCTCACGTGCGGGCTCAAGATCCAGCAGCGCATGAATGGTGAAATGCAGCCCGCCAGCGAACTGGTTGCCCGCGTCGAGCTGCACACTGACATTCTTCAAGCGGCGCTCATGGCGGCCAACGGCCTCCTCCAGCGAGCGGCAGATGGCGGCCCGGTCATAGGCATTGGCCAAGCTCATCGCCGAGAAATCGCCGAGCCCGTAGGTCAGCACGGATTGGCGGCAATTCGGGAACTCCGCCATATCGCTCTCCTGGAATGCGGCGCGCGAATTAAGCAGCCCCTCCAGGTCGCGTGCGATGGAATCTTTGTACTGCTCCAGCGATATCGACTTGAACATCGAGCCGGCACCCGCACTGCGCGGGTTATCGTCAAACAGTTTTTCCAGCAGGCTGGGTTCGAGTCCCTTCATCGTTGTTTCCGGTAGCTAGGCATCCGTGCGTCAAGGCAGCGATGCAATTGCAGGGCCTGTCCTGGCCTTGCCGGGATTGAGACTGCGATGGCGCTTAACGCGCCATCGCAGAACACATCATCAAACGGTGTAGTTCGGGATGTTCTTTGTTGCGCTCCACTGTGCCACGGTCTTGCCACCAACTCCGCCTTCCGGCTTCTGCTGCTGGTAAGTCCACTTGATCGCACCAAAGCTCAACTGAACCACTTCCTGCGGCATACCTTCCTTGTCGACCGTGGTGGTGACGCGGTGTACCAGCACGTTCAGCAGCTCGACCAGGTAGTAATTGATCGCGTTGCCGTCCTTGTCAGCGCGCATGAACTCAACGCGTGCCTTCGGGAAGGTGGTGCCGTTTGCGGCGGCCTGGTTAAGGGCCGTGGAAGCGAGGTCGATCGACTTGATGATTTCGATCGGCGACAGATTCACGCGGGCTGCCGTAGTACCACCAGAGGTGGAGGCAGTGGCCGAGCGAGGCTGCAGCAGATCCTGCGAGAAAGACTGGATTTCAATCCAATCCTTGTGCTTGTCGTCGTGCGACTCACCCTTGATGGTGTCAATAGAAAGAAAAGCATGTTGCATATCTGGTCTCCTAAATTCCGTTCTTCCGTGAGATTGTTTGCCGAGCGGGGGCTCAGCGGTTGAGGGGGGCTTTGCCCTCTAGAAATGTGCGCCACTGCGAGGCAGGGACCGAGGTCCCTACCTGACGCTACAGCAACAGCCAAACGTTACGATTTCTTTGCTGACGCCGGCAGTTCAGCAACAAGTCGCAACGAAACAGACAGCTCATCGAGCTGGAAATGCGGCCTGATAAAGGCCACCGCGCGGTAGACACCGGGTTTCCCCGGAACTTCCGAAACCTGCACAGATGCTTCACGCAGCGGGAACTGCGCCTTGGCTTCCTGGCTGGCGTTGTCGTCCAACAATACGTACTGGGCGATCCACCGGTTCAGGAATTCTTCGACGTTGCCCGCTGATGCGAAGCTGCCGATCTTCTCGCGCATCATCGCCTTCAAGTAGTGAGCGATACGCGAAACCGCAAAAATGTACTGCAGCTGCGCAGACAGAATTGCGTTGGCATTGGCCGAGTCGGTGTTGTACTTCTTCGGCTTCTGTGCCGACTGCGCGCCAAAGAAGGCGGCGTAGTCGGTGTTCTTGCAGTGCACCAGCGGCATGAAGCCGAGGTCACTGAGTTCTTTTTCACGACGGTCGGTGATGGCCACTTCGGTCGGGCACTTCAGCGCCACTTCGCCGTCGTCGGTACGGAAGGTATGGGTCGGCAGGTCTTCGACCAGGCCGCCGCCTTCTACACCGCGGATCGCCGCGCACCAACCATAGCTCTCAAATGCCTGGGTCAGGCGCGCACCGGCCGCATAGGCGGTGTTGCACCACAGGAACTTGCTGTGATCTGCGGCTTCAATTTCTTCAACAAAGTTGAAGCCTTCAACCGTAGTGCCATCCTTTGGGTTGTACGGCAGGCGACCAAGGAAGCGCGGCAGCGTCAAGCCGACGTAGCGGCTGTCCTCGCTTTCGCGGAACGACTTCCATTTGGCGTACTCCACCGTGTCGAACACCTTGGCCAAGTCACGCGGCTTGCCCATATCGGTGAACGTTTCCAGGCCGAACATGCCTTCGCTGGCAGCCGACAGGAATGGCGCATGCGCAGCGGCAGCCACGTGCGACATCTGTTCGATGAAGTACATGTCTTCCGGCTGGCGGCCCAGGTAGTAGTCACCGATCAGTGCGCCGAACGGTGCGCCACCGAAGGTACCGAACTCTTCTTCGTAGACCTTCTTGAACAGTGCGCTCTGGTCGAAATCAATGGCCGACTTGAAATCCTTGACCAGATCCTTCTTCGGCGAATTGAAGACCTTGATCTTCATGTTCGGGCCGGTGGAGGTCTGCGAGCACAGGTAGTGCAAGCCGCGCCAGCTACCTTCCAACGCCTGGAACTCCTGAGCGTGCATCACCGCGCTGAGCTGCTCGGAAATGATCCGGTCAATCTCGGCGATGCGCGCATCCAGGGTCAGGTTGAGGTTGTCAGACACCACAACCGTGCCATCCATCACCTCCTGCGCAAGTGCAGAGATGATGTCCTTGGCACGCTCGTGCTCGGTGCGCGACTTGGCGACCTTGCTCTTCTCTACAATCTGATCGAGCAGATCGATTTCCTCAGTCACCGCGTCCTGCGCGGCCAGTTGTGTGGCTTCAGATGCCATCGCTTACTCCTCCTTCGCCGCGCCGAGCTTCTTGAGCTGCTCGGTGTTGTTGAGCACATCCGTCAACAGGTCCTCGAGCTTTTCATTGCCCGCCAACTTGTTGCGCAGATCGGCCAGCTTGGTGCGCGACTCAAGCAGGCGACGCAACGGGTCAATCTGCTGGACCACGGATTCCGGGCGGAAATCGTCAATAGAGTTGAACTTCAACTCGACGCCGAACTCGCCACCGTTATCACTGATCTTGTTGGCCACGCGATAGACGGCACGCGGGCCAGCCGCTTCCATCACTTCGTCGAAGTTATCCAGATCGACGTTGACGAACTTGCGGTCCTTGACCTTGGGCAGCGCGGTTTCAGGCGTGCCGCTGAAGTCACCCATCACACCAACTACGAATGGCAGCTCTTTCTGCTCGATCGCGTCGCCCTTTTCCACGTCATACGTAAGCTGCACGCGCGGCGGCCGGATCTTTTGTAGCCGCTTTTGAACGCTGTCCTTCTTGGCCATGAGTGTCTCCTGACTGGTCCTGTAGATCCGGCTTAGTTGCCAATATTCTGAAAGGGGTCGGCGCCGGTTGGGCGGGCCGGACGCGGCGCGGGCGGCGTAGCAGCCGGTGCGGTGCCAGTACGACGACCGGCCCCGGCTTGGCGCGTAGGCTGGCGCACAGGCGGGCGCACCTTAGGCTTACCCGATTCAAGAATTGCTTCACCCATGGTGGTACGCAGCGTGGCGACCAGTGCCTGCGCCTCACGCTGTGCCGTATCCGATGCCAGCGCACCACGCCCGTCCAGGCGCTGCAATGATTCATTGGCAATACGGAAGCCGGCGACGGTCAGTACACCATCGGCAACAAGGTCATCGGGATCACGCTGCAGCACTTCTTCAGCCGCGACAATGGCACGTGCGTAGCGATTCTGGTCGAACTGCAACTGGGCAATACGAACCCACGGCTCTTTGCGCGTAGGGTCAGCCTTTGCTGCAACTTCAAATGCGTTGATTGCCGCATCAGCGCCCGCCGTGGAGACCTGCGCCTCGGCATTGGCCATGCTTACATCGAAAGGAATTGCTGCTTTCTTGGGCGTGCTTTCGCAAGCAGCCAACCCCGACAACAGTGCCAACGCCAACACCGAACGACACGCTGCCGCCCCAAACACCTTCACATCCATAGTGATTCCTTCGTCGAAATAAGTTCCTAAAGGGAGCCGCATTTCCGCCGATACATCTTGCGGGAATCCAGTCCCAGCGGCGGCAGTGTACATTCGGGAATGCGCGCCGGTATAGTCATTTTCGAAATCGCGATTTGTTTGCTCCAAACATTTCCTTCACATCGGCGTGCGGCACCCGCACCCTGATGTAGTCACTCACCCGCTGTTTTATAGGCATCCATCACTAAATGAATGCGTACATGAGCAAACTTTTGCGTGTGGTTTCCGTCACAACTTTCATCCTCGTTAATACCATTGGATTAGCCGGCTGCGCTTCCGGCGGCAAGCTGAGCAAGGCGATGGACAGTACACTGCAAGCCGTTGGTCTGCGTGAAGCCAAACCTGAGAAACCTCCTGTAATTCCGCTGAAAATCTATGCCGGGACAAATCTCAATGCCGGCAATGACAAGCGCGCAAGCGCTGCCGTACTGAAGATCTATCACCTGCGTAGCGCACAGCGGTTTGAACAGGCCGCGTTCAATTCATTCCTCGACCAAGCCGGTGAGCAAACCGCGCTCGGGGCCGACCTGCTTTCGGTTAACGAAGTAGTACTGACACCGGGTGTACGACAGGAATTGTCCGAACAACTTAGCGATGGCACCACTGTCATTGGCGTGGTTGCCCTGTTCCGTTCGCCAGCGGAAGGACGCTGGCGTATGGCCTTTGATGCCCGCACCAAGAATCTTCCCAACGATGGCATAACCATTGGCGTACATGCCTGTGCGCTCACTACTGATAGCAAAGCACTAAGCTCGCGCAGCTCTGGCGACCCGAGCAGTTTGGCCTCCGTGCGCTGCGCCGGTGCCCGCTGAACCAGCACAGCTTTTTGCTGCAACCCCAACATTGCAACGCATGCATGCGCTAGTATCTTTCGCATTCGAACCACAAGACGTGATGAGAATAAGGGTGTGAATGGAGTTTTCACATCAAGCTGCGAAGCTGCTTGTGCAGTAGTTATGCGCCATGGCGCAGTACGCTCAAAGCGACGCGCCAACAGAATTTCCAAGGACTGAAATGTGGCTTACGTAAGCAGGATGTCGAAGGTCTTATGGGGTGAAGGTTTATTCCTGCGCCCGCAGCACTTCCAACGTCAAGACGCCTATCATGAGGCACGCCTGCAGGATCTATCGCAGACGTTGCACCCGTATGCCTGGGGCGCTCGTCGCGTGCGTTTTGATCCGCATGCATTGACCGGCGGAACCTTGCGTCCACTCGACCTGTCTGCGGTATTCCCTGACGGTGAAAGCTACGATGCACCGGTGCACGACAGCCTACCCGATGCTGTGTCCCTGCAGGACCTTCCGCCAGGGGTGCAGGCAACCGTTGTGTATCTCGCATTACCGTTATTGCGTGATGACGGTCGCAACTGCGCTGATGTAGAAGGCAGTGTGCTTGCGCGCTATCGGCAGGCCAACCGGGTTTCGGACGATCTGTTCACCGATGCCGCGGAAGCTGAGTTGGCCTATCTCAGCAAGGCAGTGAAGCTGCTTACCGACGACCAACCCAAAGATGCCTACGCCACCGTACCGGTTGCGCGCGTGCGCAGAACATCCAGTGGTGGCTTCGAACTGGACGATGAGTTCATTCCGCCCTGCGCGCAGTTGCAGGCTTCGCCCTTCCTGCATCGCGAGCTGCGCTCCGTACTGGATGCACTGCAAGCAAAGGTAGATGCGCTGTACGGCCTGCATCGGCAGACCTCGCAGAACATCATCGAATTCCGCTCCGGCGATATTGCGTCCTTCTGGCTGCTGCACACCATCAACTCCTCGTTCAGTGCGCTGGCGCATCTGCTGCATCACCCGCAGCTGCACCCCGAGCGCCTGCATCAGGAATTGCTGCGCATGGCGGGCGCCTTGCTCACCTTCTCCAACACCTACCAGCTCAACGACCTTCCCGTATATCGCCACGATCAACCGGAGGCCTCGTTCCGCAAGTTGCTGGAAATCGTGCGTGCCCTGCTGGAAACCGTGATCTCCACACGCTACTTCAAGATCGCCCTGAACGAGATCAAGCCCTCCTACCACCTGGGCCGACTCGACTCGCAGCGCATAGACGGAGAGGCCTCGTTCTATCTTTCCGTATCGGCTTCCATGCCTGCACAGGACCTTATCCAAACGGTACCGATCCGCTTCAAGATCGGCGCGCCGGATGATGTGGAGAAGTGCGTCCTTTCCGCGCTGCCTGGCGTGAAGCTCACGCATGCAGCGCAGGTTCCGGCCGCCATTCCGGTACGGCCAGGTAGTCATTATTTCGAGATTGACCCACGCGGTGCACTGTATGAGCGCATGCTCAAGTCACAGTCGCTGATGATCTACGTCCCGGCCGGCATTGCCGACCTGAAGTTGGAACTTGTTGCGGTGACCACCTGATGAACTCACACCTGCCTCCAACCCCCGGCCCGATGCCGTCGCTGACTGGCAATGCGGCAATGGCCAGCAGCACACCGATCTCTGCAACGCCACAAAGCCTGCAGGACTTGATGTCCGATGGCTTCTACCTGTTGCTGCTGTTGAAACGCGGCCAGCTGCCCAACGATGCCGAAGGATTCGTGCAGACCGTGCAGAAATTCCTCGACAGCGTTGAACGCAGTGCGATGCGCCTTGGCATTGCTGCCGAAGACGTCTACGCATCCAAGTACGCATTCTGCGCCGCGGTGGACGAAGCCATTCTCTCTCAGCCCTCTGCCCTGCATGAAGTGTGGGAGCGCAGTCCGCTGCAGCTGCGCATGTTCGGCGAGCATCTGGCCGGCGAGCACTTCTTCGACAAACTCGAAGAACTGCGCCGCCAGGGTGGCGCACGCCTGCCGTCGCTGGAGGTTTACCACTATTGCCTGCTGATGGGCTTCGAAGGCAAGTACCGCCTGGAAGGCACCGAGAAGCTCGGCTATCTCACCGCGCGACTGGGTGATGAGCTGGTCTACCTCAAAGGCAAACGCCACGGCTTCGCTCCGCACGCGCTGCCGCCGGACAACATCCGCAATCAGCTGCGTCGGGTAATTCCACTGTGGTTGCCGGCTGCAGTTGTCGGCTGCTTCGGCGTCCTGGCCTTCATCGGCCTGCGCACCTACATGGGCCACGATACCCGCCAGCAGCTAGCCGCATACAACAACGTCGTGCAGATGCCAGAACGCACTGCGCACATCACGATCACCTTGCCATGAGCCTGTCGATATGGACGTCCCGAGCTCCTCGTTGTCTGCCGCGCTCGCGGCACTTTCACATCACAACCGGTTGATCAAACTACAGGCCCCACATGAGGGTCTGGTAGTTGAACGCTTCGACGGACAGGAAGCCCTGTGCGGGGATATGCGGCTGCAGATCGACTGTCTGAGCACCGATGCATATCTGCAGACCGACGGCTGGCTGGAGCAGCCGCTGACCCTGCAGCTGGAGCTTCCCGGCGGCTCACAGCGGCAGTGGCACGGCCTGTGTACCGATGTGGCACAGCTCGGCAGCGATGGCGGGCTCGCCCGTTACCAGCTTGCGCTGGAGCCGTGGACCGCCCTGCTACGCCTGCGCCGCAATTCGGTTATTTTCCAGGATCTCGATGTACGCGCCATCTGTGGG
Source organism: Stenotrophomonas sp. STEN018 (assembly GCF_056760235.1). Taxonomy (NCBI): domain Bacteria; kingdom Pseudomonadati; phylum Pseudomonadota; class Gammaproteobacteria; order Lysobacterales; family Lysobacteraceae; genus Stenotrophomonas; species Stenotrophomonas sp. STEN018. Next base: position 67,680 of record NZ_JBRREK010000005.1, on the reverse strand, counting down.
CAGATCTTTGATGACTACCCGCAGGCAGCGTATCGCTTCGATATCGAAGCTGCACTTCCGCAACGCGTAGTCACCACGCAGTACCGCGAGACCGACTGGGAGTTTGTCAGCCGGCTGCTGGCTGAAAGCGGGCTTGCGTGGCGTATCGAGCAGACCCAGGACGGCGATGGCGCGCATACCTTCGTGGTGTTTGAACCACAAGCCGAATTGCCCGACATCGGCAACGTCCGTTTCCATCGCATTGCCGCCAGCGAATCCAGCGATGGCATCACCAGTTTCGCCGAACGGCAGCAGCTGGTTCCCAACGCCAGCACCATCGCCAGCTGGCACGGCGACAAGCTCAATGCCATCGCCGCACAAGCCAACGCTGACAGCAGTGACGTTCCGCCACTGGAAGTGTACGTACAGCCGCGCGCCGGCCGCTTCAATGAATCCAGCTGGGCGCAGACCGAGGCACAAGCACGGCTTGATGCACTGCAGGTTGCGCAGCTGTTGCACAGCGGCAGCAGCAGCGAGCGACGCATGGCAGCCGGTGCACGCTTCACGCTGACTCAGCACCCGCAGCATGAAGGCAGCCAGTTCCAGATACTGGTCGTCGCGCATGCCGCAGTGAACAATCTGGACAGCGGCATCGCCGAGCTGCTTGGCAACAGCGCGTTGGAACGCGGCAGCTACCGCAATCATTTTCTTGCAACCGATGCCAGCATCCCGGTACGCGCACTGCCGCATGACCGCCCTACCCTGCACGGCCCGCAGACCGCGCGCGTGGTGGGTGTGGCCGATGCCGCACTCAGCCCCAATCGCGAGCACCAAGTACGTATCCAGTTCGGTTGGCAACGTGGCAGCGCACCAAACTCCGGCGGCTTGAGCGAAACCGGCAGCGCACAACCAGGGCACGCACCTGGCGACCATACCAGCGGCAGCTGGGTGTCCGTCGCCGAATGGGTGGCCGGCCCAAACTGGGGCACCGCCTTCCTGCCGCGCATCGGCAGTGAAGTGCTGGTCGAATTCCTGCACGGCGATATCGATCAACCACGTATCACTGGCCAGCTGTACAACGGCAATGTTGCCCCGCCCTTCGGCGGCGGCGTTGATGACAGTGCAAAGCATCCCGGCGTACTCAGTGGCCTGCATACCCAAGCCCACGATGGCAGCGGTAGCCAGCAATGGGTGATTGACGACACTCCAAGCCAGCTACGCACACGCCTGCACAGTTCACTGGCCGACAGCCGGCTTGAACTTGGCTACTTGATCCAGCATCAGAACACCGAGCGCGGCGCATTACGTGGTGAAGGCTTTGAACTGGCAACGCAAGGCTGGGGCAATGTACATGCCGCCGAAGGCCTGTTGCTGTCCGCCAGCACCCAGGAGCGTGCAGGCTCGACGGTGATGGACAATGCCGAGGTTGTCGCCCAGATCAAAGGCGCCGAGCGCAGCCTGGAGCAGATGCAGCAGACGCTGCAGCAACAGCAGGTTCCTGGCCTCAAAGCCTGGCAGCACACCGGCCAGTTGCGCGAGCAGATCGACCCGGCCGTGGACGGCCGCTTCCAAGCCGTGGTCAATGGTCAATCCCAGTTCAAGCCCAGCGATGGCCGTGCACCCGGCGATCAAGCGGTTGAACGCTTCGCCAAGCCTGTGCTGCTCGCCGAAGCTCCGAACCACATTGCCTGGACCACACCGGCAAGCGCGATCGCCTTCGCTGGACAGAACCTGCAGCTGACCGTCCAGCAGGATCTGCACGCCAGCAGCGGCGAAACCATTGCGGCGGTTTCCGGCGGCCAAGTTTCACTGTTCGCGCAAGCCGGTCCGGTACGGCTGATTGCCGCCAACGGCCCGGTCAGCCTGCAGGCCAACGACGGCGAACTGGAACTGCTGGCCGATCAAGCCATCACCGTTACCGCCACCGACCAGCGCATCGATGTACTCGCCAAGAGCAAGGTCGTACTGCAGGCGGGCAGCAGCGCGATAACGCTGGAGGGCGGCAATATCACCTTCAGCTGCCCGGGTGAGTTCAAGGTCAAGGCGGGCGAGCATCCGTTCATGAGTGGCAGCAGCGCGTCACCAAAGCTGCCGCCACTGCCTGCGTTCAAGATCAAGCCCGACCCCGCGCGAAAGATCGAGAGTACCTTCGCCTACGACCAGCTCCGCAGCGTTGCTGAAAATTCGACGACCATCGAGTTCGTGATGATGATGGCGCCGACATTCGGCTTCGACGTGCCCGCCAAAACCTATATGAAGCTGCAGGAAGCGCTGAAAAGTGGCAGCTTTCCGCCGCCCGAGCACGAGGTGCTGACCGGCGGGCCCTACCCGGCCGACTACGACAACGCCAAGCGCCTGATCCGCGTACACGCGTCCGCAGCAGACCAGGCGTCGACCTCAATTGAAGCTTCGCGCGAGTTGCTGGCCGTTCTGCTGCATGAGTTTGGCCACCACGTCGACAACGTGCTCCGTAGCGATCTTGCCGAGAAGGATGCCAACGGGAAGCCGACCGTTGCTGCCGACAGCCCTCATGAAGAGGGCACGAGCCTGGCTTACCGCTTTGCCTTCTTCGACCTTGAAGGCACACACGAAGCAACCTACGCCAACTACACCTCGCCCGAGTTCAGCGGCCCGTTGAAGGTCAACTACGCTGAAGTGCAGGCCGCGCTGCGCCAACAAGGTCCAGTTGCCAAACAAGACAATCAATCCCAGGACGGCCGCTACGAGGGATTCAGCGCTGGCGACGGTGAGAACCACGCCAAGAACCCTGGCCAGTCATTCGGGCACCGCTCGATCGAAGCCGTTCTGGGCAAAGTGGGATTCAGCCGCAAGGAGCTGGCCGCCATCTACTTCGGCAACTGGTTACGTGACTATTCCCAGCTGCTTGACCCAAAGATCGTCCGCCCGCCGAACCTGCCAAAAGATCTGGGCAAATACATTTCCCGCGAGGCGCTGACCAAGATCGTCGATATTCTTGCCGGCGGCGAGTTCCATGAACTGCGCTACCGCGACAAAGCCCACTACGAAGTCACCCCTGCGCGCCTGGGTGTCTACCGGCCGAGTGAGCACATCGACAATCCAAAGAACATAAAGCCCGACCCGGCTGACCCGAAAACCATCGACAAGGATTTCGAGCCTTGGGTGACTGCCAAGAGTCCGCTGCTTGGTATAGACAAGACGACATCGCTGAAGCGTTACATAGCGAGCTCCAGCGCCTTCATGGCCTCGGAACTGAAGAAAGCGATTTCGCTGGGCCGCACGGCCGACGGCATGCGCCACTTCGGCTCCGCGCTGCACGTGCTGGAGGACTATTTCGCCCACTCCAACTTCTGCGAGCTGAGTCTGCGCAAGATTGGGCACAGCAAGGTCCTGGTCTGGACATCTGCTGCGGACTGCACGCATAAGTACCCAGTAGTAACCGGCATGTTCGGCTCCACCGATGTGATTGCCAGTTTGGCCGAGCCAATCGCGCACAAGTTGTTCAGCGTGGAAAGTTGGGAGTTCAAGGCCAGCAAGCCGGGCGATCGCTCGGACAGTGAAAGGATCATGCTGGTTCTGCTTTCCGAACAAAGCGATCAACGCTACTACAAAGGCTTCCAGAATTTTCTGAAGCTGCGTGATCGCATGCTCAGTATTCCGGGCCACGAGTACCTTGAACGCGCAGGCTGGCTCGCTGCCGCCCCCATGCGATTGGTTCTGAACAGCTACAACCTTGTCTACCAACAATTGCTGCTACTGATTGGCAACAGCGTCGACGACGCACAGACGATGTTTGACTCGAACCCGAACAAGAATGGCTCTACCGACCCAAGCCATTCGCAGTTGGCGAAAGATCACGACGTCCATCCGCTGCATACGCTTGCGGCAAAGCTTGCGCAGCAGGCGGTGACCGAAGTTGGTAAGGCCATGCTTGCCAGTTGGAACGGAAACTCCGCTTCTGATCCGGTGAAAATCGCCCAAAGCTATCTGGTCCACCCCTACGACAGCACCTGGCAGTGCCCTCATGTTTCCGCCTGGGCGAAAGGCCACGCAGCGAACATACGCAAAGCCGCATCCGCGACCGAAATCGAGCACTTGCACGAAGAGCACGGCAAAGATGCGCTTGAGGGAATTCGCCGTGTTGGTCGCTACGGTACCGACAGCTGGGATTACATCACCAACTTCTACGAAGATCTGTTCGGCGAGAAGAACCAGGTCAAGGGGAGCGGAAAGAAGTGACCAAACGTCTACTGGCAACAGCCATGCTCGGCATGGCACTCATCGGCTGCGATCTGAGCTCTTCGCGGGCCGAGCCTTCGGCAGCAACTAGCGCCCCGGCTGCCAGTACAAAACCTGTCCTCGAAACAACGACGACCGGGTTGATCTACCAGGGCAAAGCGCTGGACCTCGGCGCGCCGATGAGCGCGTGGATACAAGCGCTGGGCTCAGATCACCGAAGCACCCAGCCCAATCCCAGCCTTACCGTGCTCGTCTGGGACAAGCTTGGCATCCGCGTCTATCCCGACAACGCCAAGAATCCTAACGCCAGCATCGTCACCATCGTCCTGAACCATATGGACAATGAAGCGGCTGGGTTTGAAGTCTCTGCGCCTGGCACCGAGCTGGAGCCGCTGCGCGTCTTCAATCAGCCTCTGTCCTTGCAGGGGCTCCCGATCACCAACAGAACGACGGTACGCGATCTACGCGCTGCCGGCGGCGACGCCTGGGATTTCAGCTGCACCAAAGGTGTAGCAACCTGTTTCACCCACCGGACTGATCTTGCGCCGGACCAGCTATCCATCGCCTTTGCCGTCGATGGCCGCATAGAAGACAGCGTGATCTATACGTTGGAGTTGCAGAGGGCTGCGGAGTAGTCGGTAACTACCTGCAACCTAACCTGGCATCGAAATACGGGGAGCCAACACAGCGCTTCGCTCAGCGAGCATTCGGCGCGTTCCAACCTCGCCACGCGCGGCTTGTCTAAGCCTCGCCATCATCAATACCCCAGCGAGTTGCGCAAGCAATTTCCTTGAATTTTTCGACAAGCTTCGAAACATCCAGCCCTTTGAATTTGTATTTATTAAGACTCTCCTCCAGATAGTCAAATAAAGCGGAAGCAACCGCGATTTCCTGCTCTTTCGCGGACATCTCTTTGAAAATGTCCTCGGAGAAGTTCATGTCCAAATACAGCACATTCTCCGCCTTGGAATAACGCCGCGTTGTTTTCCTGCCCAGCGCATCAGGCAAACAACGGAGCACGAAAAATATCTCCAGATCCACATCCGAGAAATAATTTTCGATCTCCGGAAACATCATTTCCAGCCGATTTGAAATCCCGTAGACATCAGACGCACCACTGGTATCGGTCGATTTTCCAAGTTTCATTTTTCAATGCCTACATTTGTTGCCAGGAGGAAGGAATCCCTTCCAGTTCAAAAATCCTGAGATGCGAATTTTTTCGACAATACGGTTGAAAGATTTTGCGGTACCACGATGTATCGCAAAATAATCAAGATTATTCCTCCTCAGCCAAGCCGCGGAGTATCTTGTTTTCGGATTTTTGGTCTCGCCAAACTTCCAAACCTCGCCTTTTTTAAGATACCACTGCCCGACCGGCTGCTTTTTCCCCCACTCCATAATAGGGTACCACCCATCCTTGCTTGCCAAAAGCGCGTACAGTTCGTCGAGTCCGAGCGGATCGACCCATCCCAGAGCATTTGGTGCATAGAAGTATGGATTCTCGCCGCCCTCAAGACCAATCGGATCCAGCCCAGCAAAAGCTCCGCTAAATGGATCGAAGTATCTGAATCTGTTGTAGTGAAGGCCGGTTTCCACATCATAGTATTGCCCTTGAAACCTAATGTTACTCGAAAGTCCACTTTCAACCCGCACTCCACCCCAGGCAGACCAGGATCCTGCCCATAGCACTAACCCCGACGAATTCAGAATCCTCGCCGGCGCACCATTAGGTTGGCAGTCAAAATAGCCTATTTGTCGCTGGCAACCCATTAGCTGATCAAGCACAGGAGAGTCGCCAGTCCCTTGCCGAGGAGGCTCGGCATCTTCCTTTCGCCGACTCAAAACCTTATCTTTCTGCCGAATACCCGGGGAAATAGAAACTTCGAAATCTTTCATTGGCACAGTGCCACCAGCCAATGCCAGCCCACCAAGCACGCCAAAGCCCCCGCCATGCAACCGCTGCTTCTCCTGCACTTCGCACTGAACCGCGCGCGAAAGGTTACCCATGGAGTGTCCATGACCCGCCGGCTCAAGTCCTGAAACAGTGCGATCTTCCTGAAGAACTCTCTTCGTTAACTGACTCCCTTCCTGAATTTCTTCAACAGCGTCACAGCCTAGCCTTAGCAACGGCACGAACGTGCCGGGATAGTAAACATACTCAACAATACTTTCATGCAGAACCACTAATTGCTGCTGCCGCGCTTTGACCTCCATCAAGCTCGCAACGTTGCCAATCCAGATCGGCGCCGCACCCTCCGCATCATTGGCCTGCTGCACTTCGCCCAGCAACGCATCGCCATCCCAGAAGAACCACGTCGTCTGCGTTGGGTTGCGCTTGAACACCCGCCTGCCCAGCGGGTCGTGACCGTAGTGAGTCGCTTGTCCGTTGCGCCGGCTTTCCGCCAAACGATGATTGGCGTCCCAGATCAAAGTCAGATCATCAGGCGCGGTTCCATGCGGTGCGCCTTTGCTGATCAGATCGCCGGCCCGATCAAAGACGTAGTGCACGCCTTGATAGGTGCCCTCTCGCGTCCAGGTCGTCAGGTTTTGATCATCCCCACCAACCACTTTGCGCGCCTGTACCTGTTTGATCTCGGTGCGCAGGCGATCACCGGCCGGGTCATTGAAGAAACGCTCCAGCTTTCCCTTCGGGTCGGTATGCTGCAGCAGGCGACCAATGGCGTCGTAGCGGTATTCGTCCGTGCCTTGGGTGCTGTCGCTGCGCTTTGTCAGGTTGCCGCTACGGTCGTAGTCGTAGCTGGTTTCGAATAGCGGCGCAGCATCCTTGAGGATGGACTGCGACGTCATCAGGTTGCGGCTGTCGTAGCTGAAGTTGCGTTGCAGATGCGGACTCAGCGTTTCCTGCGTGGTCCGTCCCAACGCGTCACGTTGCATGAGGATCGGTGAGTCGTCGTTGATTGCTATCGACACCGCCTGATCACGCAGGTCGTAGCCAATTGCCATGCTGTTTCCAGCAGAGGTTTCGCGCGCTACGCGATTGCCTACTTCATCGTAGCCATAGCCAATGCGAAATCCATCCTGTAGTTCCTCGATTAGCTGCCCAGCCGGGTCGTAGCGGCGTTTGACCGTACGCGACGGATTGCGCAATTCGATCATCTGGCCGAGCTTGTCGTAGACAAAATGCTCCTGCAGCTGCTGCCCGGGATGACGCACATCCGGCAAGGCCTTGCGGGTGATCCGCCCCATCTTGTCGGTGTTGAACGCCACTTTCTGGCCCAACGGATCGACTGTAGTCGTCAGCCGCCCAGCTGCATCGTAAGCGTAATGCCGCGTTTGGCCCCAATAGTCGACTTCCTCAACGATGCGCCCGAGTGGATCGCGCAGCAGCTGATAGGCCTCGCCGCGCTGGTTGATGACTGCGATCAGTTGCTCTTCGCTGTCGTAGCGGTACTCCACCACATGACCATCGGCCTGCAGGCGCCGGCCAATCTGGCCGATGCCCACGTACTCCAGCCGGGTCTGTGCACCGGCTTCGTCGATGTAGCGTAATAACTGGTCTTCTGCATCGTACTCGCAGCGCACGCCGCCACCGTCTGGCGTCACCGTTGCAAGCAAGCGTCCCTTGGCATCGTATTCGTAGCGACTGATCTGACCCAACGGATCGACCTGACGCAGCAGATTGCCCAGCGCATCCTGCTCGTATCGGCTCTCATGCCCCAGCGCATCGACCACGGCGGCGATAAGACCATGACGGTCATAACGCAACTGCGTGATCGCTTTCCTAGCATTGGTCTGCACGAGCAACTGCCCGCTCGCGTCATAGTCATAGCGCGTGGTGGCAGCCAACGGATCGGTCTGCGCCACCATCAAACCACGCCCGTCATAGGTCTGCTGCCACGTCGCGCCATCGGGCGAGCGCAGCGCGATCATATGATCGTTGTCGTCGTACTCCATCTGCAACGTGCTGCCATCGGCGCGCGTCAAGCAGCATAGGTTGCCGTGCGCATCATAAGCGAAGCCGGTGCGCAGGCCTTCCGGGTCCGTCACCGCCACCGTTCGCCCGAAATCGTCGTACTCGAAGATGGTGACACCATCAAGCGGATCAATTTCGCACAACGGCAGTTGGTTTTCGTCGAACTTGATGATGCTCAGATGGCCGAGCGAATCAGTCACCCGGGTTTCACGCAGTAGTGCGTCGTATTCGAAGTGATAGTCGTACAGACCGCCATCACCCCAGGAGTGCACCACCCGCCCCTGCACATCAAAGGTATAGAAGAACGACAGGCCCACACGGTCGGTGTGTTGCACGATGCGATGTTGCTGATAGACAAACGTGCGGGCAGCGCCCAGCGGATCCAAAGCAGCAACCAGATCGCCCTCGGCACTGTAGCGGTAGCTCACCAGCGGGTGCGCAAGACCGGTCGCCGGGTCATGCAAGGCCATGCGCTCGATGCGGCCGTGGCGCGAATCCACGTGGATGAAACGGCCTTGCAGGCCATCAACACCGCTCTCGACAATACGAACCAGGTGTCCGTCGCGGCGCTCGAAACGCCAGTAGTTACCACTGGCATCTTCGATGCGCTCCAACGCCACCACGCCCTGCGCTGGCAATGCGGCAACGCCGGTCGGCAGATCGCTGCCGAAGACATACTCCAACCCGCCTTTGAAGCGTACCCGCAGCTGCCTCTGGCTGCGCAGCAATCGCGCGCCATCCACGAAATCTAGTATCGCCGCCGCTTCACCATCAATGGGTGGAAGCTCGGGAAAGAAGGCCACTTGGCCCGGGCCGGACATCCACACCGAGCCATCGGCCAGCACTTCCAGCGTGATGTCAGCAGGCGTCTGCCAACCGATGCCGCACGCACCGCCGCGTCCGATCTGCGCGGAGCTGTAGCTACGCTGCCATGCAAACGGTAGGCGACCCGGGATATCAAAGTCCTGATGGCTGACCACCACGCTGCCGTCGCGGATATCCACCGGTTCGGCGCGCAGGATCTTGCACTTGAGCGTGCCAGACGGCAGGTGCCCCCATTTGTCTTGGCGCCACTTCTTGAAGGAAGCCATCTTGCCTTGAAAGAACTTGCTTTTGCGCAGCTTCCCAAGCCCGGCGAACGCGGCACGGAACGCCATTGCTGTCCACGAGATTGTCGGCGGTCCGCCCACGGTCACGCTGGTCGGAATGGCGACGTTCAAGCCGGTCGGCAAGGACATCGCGCGCAGCGGCTTCTTCGGCTTCTTCATCCGGAACGGATTGATCATACCGGCAAGATTGCAGTCCAGTACCGGCATCGCCAGCCGCGAGAATGGCTCGCCATCCGCCGAAACGGTGCGGCTGCCCATGAAGATTTCTTCGCCGTCGAACTGCGGCCCCATCGGCGCGGCCAGCGGTGGTGCCCACACGCCCAGCGGAATATGCACATCCAGCCCACCGGTGCCGGCGGTGGCACGATGTACGCCATTGACCTTGATGGTCGAACCGATGAAAGGAATGTAGTCGAACGGATCCAATACCAGCCCGATGTGCGGCGTCGGCAGCGGGCTGGGCGGCAACGCATACATATGGATGTCGATGCCCAACTGCGGGTCGAGATGCTTGGCCGCGATGCTCATGGCAACCCTCCTTGTCGCTTAAAGTGCGCGCAACAGTGCGCGCAGGAAGGCCTTGACCTCGTCGCGATAGTCCGCGCTGATCCATGCCACCACGATGATCCCGATCACGATGGCCACTGCCATCACCGCTGTTTTTCTGCTTGGCGTCATGCCAGTGCCGCTCCCGCTGTTGTTGGGTTGTGGTTGCCCGCTGACGGTGCTTGCAGCAGTGATGTGGGGTCCGGTAACGGCTGCATTGCCGGGGGCTCGCTCCACACTGGTATCTCATGGTCCAGAGGATGTTCGATTGCTGGAATGCCATTCCATCCGGGATCGAGAAAATCGCGACCCACTGCGACGATCTTGCGGAAGAACTCGTCGCCGCTCTGGATCAAGCGCTCACGCTCCTGCTGGGCACGATGGAAACCTTGTTCCAGTGCGACATCCAACTGCGCCTCGATAGCATCCAGTGCTGGTCGCGTTGGACGCGGACCCAACGCCATGGTGCTGCTCTCGGCGGTACCGAACACATTGGCGCTGGCCTGCAGATAACCCACCGAAACCTCCTGCAACTTCTCGCAGCGGCGCGCGTCCTGCAGCAACAGCAGATCCCATAACGCTTGAGGCAGCGTGGTCGTCTTGCGGTCTGCTGGCGACAAGGGCTTGGCAACGCGAATGGCTTCCAGCAGCTCGGTACGCGCGACCTCGCGATTACCGGCCTGCAACTGGCACCAACCGGCCATGCGCTGCCCTTCCAGCTGGAACATGGGGTGCGGAATGCTGGCAGCCGATGCCGATGCCTGCAGATAGGTCTGCGCGGCACGCTCCGGCTGTTTGGAAGTCAACCAGCAACCGGCTTCGCCAAACCAACTCTGCATCACCAGGTCCCCGCCAGCAGCATTGCCACCTGTGCGTGCACGCTCAGCGGCGGCGCGTGCATTTCGGTAGGCGTTTATGGCTTGCGCATGGTCGCCATGCTTGAGCCAAGCACCGGCCACCATCATCTGCACCACCGATTGCTGGTCGTGCCAGCCATTGCGTACCGCCAGCGCCTGCGCGCGCTCGGCGCGCGTTGCCACCTGCGCCGGATTTCCACGCTCGATCAACAGCATCAGGTCGGTCAGCAATTGCCGGTACAGCACTTCCGGGCCACGTCCACTGGCCTGCGCGGCAGTGTCGCGGGCGATCGCGAACATATCGACGTCGCCACCAATCAACGCCGAAACGCCGCTATGTTTTTCCAACAGCAACTGCCAGCGTGGATCTTCCTGTGTGTCCACCAACACCAAGCGCAGACGGGCTCCCGGCTGAGCATTCAATGCCGTGGATACCCAACGCTCGAAGCCATCGCCAGGTACGTAGCGTTCAGGCTCGAGCACCGCTGCCATCAAACGCAGATGTGCGCCGTGATGTTCGATGAAGCTATCGAATACCTCGACCACGCCGGCAGCGGAATCTGGGTGTGTCTCGCTGGGGCCGCGCCAACCCAGCGTTACGCCCTGCTCACGCAGTTCGTCCTGGCTGCCGAGATAGCGTTCCAGCAGATCCTGTTTGATCTGCCGGCTGTAGCGGAAGCCAAGCTCGTAGCGGGTATCAATACGCAGGAAATAGTCCGGCGTGTCGCGTCCTTCGTCATGCCGCTGCATCTCGAAGAACGCAGCCAACAGGCGACTGGCGTTGGCCGGCAGACGCCATACAAGCAACCGCCTGGAAGGATCGGAACTTGCCTGCAACCAAGCCTCGCGCAAAGTATTGAAGCCGCGCAACATTGGGGTGTCCTGCATGCTGAATCTCCGTTCTGCTTAGCAGTTGAGCTTGATCTCGCTGCCGTTGACCGAGACACCGCTGGCATTGATCACCACCTCCGAACCACCGGCACTGATTTTGATCTCACCCGCGGTTATCTCGATGGCTGACGACTCACCCACCACAGCGATCAGCTTGGCCGCAGACGCCAAGGTCATCTCGCCAGTGGAAAACTGCGAGTGGGTTTCGCTAACGCCCTGTTCGAAGGTGCCTTCCACACCGATGGTACGAGAACCCTTGTTGGCGTCCTCCACCGCACCGGTCACGCCGCGCTTGTCCAAACCAGTGATGGTTGTTTCGCGCCCCGCCAGGTACTGCTCGGTAACCTTGCCCTGCACCTGCTCCCACGAGGTTGAGGTGACGGTCTGCTTCCACGTGCCGGTACGCTGGCTGATGTAGTTGCCGGTCAGCGTTGTGGTGAAAGGACCGGTAATCGTTTCGGTATAGCCGGCAGCAATAATTGTCTTGGTCTGACCGTTGTGATACGTCTCGGCGACAGCGCCGGTGACATCGGTTGTGCGTGTACCGGTCACAGTAGAAGTATCGGTGCCGGTGACAGTGATCCCACGATTACCGGTAACTCCGATGGTCTGATTGCCGCCCACGGTCATGCCGTGGTCAACCGTCACACTTGTGGTTTTGTTGTTGAGGATGCTCGCGGTCTGATCATTGAGCACGGTGGTGACCATGTCGCGCTGTGCACGCATGTTCAGCAGCTCGCCACCGGCGCCGTCGTGCATGGTCACTTCATTCCAACCACCACCCTTGACCGTCTTCGACTTCAGCCCACTGACTTCCATGCCGAACGGCGGCATGTTCTGTTCGTTGTAAACACGGCCGGTGATGATCGGACGATCCGGATCACCATCCAGGAAATCGACAATCACTTCCTGGCCAACACGTGGTGGCGACACACCGCCCATATCGGCGCCCGCCCACGGACTGGCACTGCGGATCCAGCAGGATGCGTTCTCGCGCCGATCCAGCTTTCTGTCCCAGTGGAACTGCACCTTCACCCGACCATAGGCATCGGCATGCAGTTCTTCGCCGGGCGGCCCGACCACGGTGGCTGTCTGCGGCCCGGGCATGCGCGGCCACGGCGTTTGTCGCAGCGGACGGAACGGTATGCGCCGCCGCAGGACCTGCGCCTGCATCTCCACGCTGGGCAGCTCGGCACTGGAAAAGTCACTGGCGAAGTTGTTGTGCCCTTCGCGCTGCATCGAGACCACGAAGAATTCGCGATCCACGTCGTCGCGGCCGATGAAGTCCGGGTGCCGCTCAAGACTGAAACATGCGCCGGCAGCAAGTTCACCCGCGTTGCCGGCGCACTCGAACAACTTGGTGGGCCAGCTGACTTCTTCATTGCGCACCGCCGCCAAGGCTTCACCAACACGGCTGTTGGCAAAACGCGCGGCACCGTCGTAGCGGTACTGTTCCAACGGCGGCAACAAGCCCATCGGCACTTGGTTGCCCTGGTTTCCGTCAAGTTGCTGCTTGGGTTGTTTGAAATCGAAGCTGCGCAAGGTCTGCGCGCTCGGCCCTACCCTGCGCCGCGCGCCCCAGCGATGCAGGCCGGTTCGCGCCAAGGTGCCTTGATCGGAAACGTAGGCAATCGCACCCGGCTCGCCGTGTACAACACTGAGCGTGGAGTCATCGCTGATGATCAGCGTATGTCCTTCGTCATCGTGCACGAAGCTGTAATACAGGCCAGCATCTTCCAGCAGGCGACTGACGAATGCGAAATCCGATTCGTTGTATTGCACGCAGTACGACAGGCGCTGAAGCTTGCCGGCGTTGAGATCATAGCGGTAGCGCGCCAACTGCTCGTAGCCAGCGAATACCTCTTCGATGATCTCCAGAATGTTCTTGTCCTGGAAGATGCGGCAGTTACTGGTGTAGTCGAGGAACGCGAACCAGGGAGCAACTTCGGCGCGATAGCTGTTGAACTGCGCCTGCTGCCCGGTACTGGCGAACTCGCGGACATAGCCATGCACGCTACCGCCGCCGAACTCATCACCAAGCAATAGCCGCAATGGCTGCCCGACCAGTTGCTTCAGCTCCAGCCTGGGCTGGGTGGACAACAACTCGACGTGATACAGGAATGGTGTGGAGACTGATTCGTTGCCATCGAAACGTTTGACCAGGAATGTTTCCGGGGCAAGTGCGGTTTCTACACGAACCAAGCGTCGGTCTTGATGCAGACGTTGCAAGCCGCCTGCTGCTGAAAGTGATTCGGCGAACATCGGGCGTTCCGTCGTCCCATGCGTGATCGAGAACCAGACTGTGCCATTGCTTTATGAAACGCGCCAGTTTTCTGACACGGCAATCATCCAATAAAACGCTGAATTCGTAGGAAAGTATTAGGCGAGCACGAATCTCGTCACAAGAACATAACGCAACGACGAGGCACTGACGCCTTGGGTTGCGCGAAAGCATCCGTACTTGGACGTCGAAGTCCTTGCTCTTGTCTGGACATTCGAGAACGCCGTTCTTGGACGCACGTCACACCCGTGCATGCACACGCGTCATCGTGCATCGTAGTTCTACCTGTTCTGGTAGCGAGAAAGCTGTGAGTGGTGATGGGCCTGCAGTGAGGCCTCTGCCGAGCATGGCTCGGCACTACAGGTGATGCATTGCACCGCAAGTACTTTGAATCAAACGGATACGCAGTGCTCGACAATCAGCTGGATGGCCTTGCCACCCCGGTAGTCGTCACTTACCAGGCGGTAAGCGATCTGCACATGCTGTGCGGGTGCCGTGCCGGTCCAACCGCTGAAGTAAATCGCGTTGATGCGTGCGGCACTACCAGTCTGACGCAGCACAAACTTCAGATGGCGCTCCTTGAGCACGCGCCACTCAAGCACTTCGAACGCACCATCAAACAGCGGCTCGGCAAAGCCCTGGCCGAACGGGCCGGCCAAGCGCAAGGCTTCGGCGTGCTGGAAATCCAACTCCGCAGGGGACAACTCGCCATCGCTAAGCAACTGCTGTTGCAGCAAGGCCGGGTCCATGGTGCGCTGCACCTGTTGTTCGAACGCGGCCTTGAACGCCTCCAGATTTGCCAACGGTAAGCTCAAACCAGCAGCCATCGCATGGCCACCGAACTTCTCCATCAGCCCCGGATGATTGGCGTTGATCGCAGCCAAGGCATCGCGGATATGGAAACCGCTGATCGAGCGCGCCGAGCCACGCAATGCGTCAGCACCAGGCTCAGCCGGCGCAAATGCAATCACTGGTCGATGCAGTCGATCCTTCATCTTTGAGGCAACCAGCCCGACCACGCCCGGATGCCACTCGGCATCGAACAGGCAGGCGGCAACCGGTCGCTGCATGTCGTCATCCAGCAATGCGCGGGCAACAGCACGCTCGGCATCATCGGTCATGATCTGCTGCACGGCGCGACGCTCTGCATTGATCTCTTCGAGCAGCGTGGCGATATGCCGCGCCTGTGCGGGATCTTCGGTCAGCAACAGCTCGATGCCCAGCGCCATGTCTTCCAGGCGCCCTGCCGCATTGAGGCGTGGCGCAACCGCATAACCTATGTCGCTGGCGCTGAGCCGGCGCGGGTCGCGGCCACTTACCTCGATCAACGCCTGCAGACCCACAATGGCCTTGCCAGCCCGCAACCGACGTAGACCGGCGGAGACCAGGGCGCGGTTGTTGTCGTCCAGTGCCACCAGATCGGCGACGGTGCCGACTGCGACCAGGTCCAACAAAGTGAGCAGATCAGGTTCGGGCTGCGCACCGAATGCCGATTGCTCGCGCAGATGACGGCGCAGCGCCATCAGCACATAGAAAATAACCCCGACACCGGCCAGCGCTTTGCTGGGGAATGCGTCGCCGTCGACGTTCGGGTCGACAATCGCATCAGCTGGCGGCAGCTGCTCGCCGGGCAAGTGGTGGTCGGTGACCAGCACCTGCCAGCCCATTGCCTTTGCTGCGCGTACACCGGCATGACAGGCAATGCCGTGATCGACCGTGACCAGCAGGTCCGGTTTCAACGCGGCCAGTTCTTCCACCAAGGATGGCGACAAGCCGTAGCCATGCAGCATCCGGTTCGGCACCGCATGCACCACATCACGCGCACCCAGCATGCGCAGGCCGCGTACACCTACCGCACAGGCGGTGGCACCGTCACAGTCAAAGTCGCCTACGATCAGAATGCGCTTGTCGTTGGCGATGGCATCAGCCAACAACTGCACCGCAGCCTGCATGCCGCCCAGCAGCTCGGGCGCGTGCAACTGCGCCAGTCGCGGCTGCGCCTGCTCGGGCGTGCTTGCGCCGCGCGCGGCATAGATGCGGCGCAGCAGCGGCAGGGTTTCGTCATTCCAGCCGTCGGCCGCAACCACATCGCGCCGAACGATCTTCAAACTTTCACTCATCAGCCAATGTCGCTATGGGTTTCTTCCAGAAGCACCAACGCTGCCCGCGGGTAATGCGATAGCCAACGCCATCCTCGAAATCCAGCTGCAGCTCGCTGAGTTCGCCGCGCTTGAGTGCATCGAGCAAGGGAGCAATTGCGTCCCGCGCCAGCTGCTGCAGCGAACGCAGCTGGCGTAGATCGACCAGCGCATCCACGCTCTGTTCACCGCCCAGGCGCACGCCGGCCAGTGCTGCCAAGCCCTGCACCAGCGCATCGCGGCTGCGTACCTGTGCGTGCGCGGTATGCACGGTCTGCGGCAGGCTTCCCGCGCCCCAGAACCACAGCGAGTTCACCGCACGCTGGCCTTGGGCAACGCGCTGCTCATTCCATGGATGTTGGTGCAACACCACCTGCGCTTCGGTCAACAGTGCGCGCCAGCGGCGGCCGTTCTCACCACTGGGGAGATGCGAGAACAGGTCATCGCCGAGCACCGCATCGGGTTCTGCGAATTCGGGCAGCGGCGTATCAGCCGGCAGGCGCAGATACCAGCGCGACGGCGTCGGTGCATCCAACTGATAGCCGAAACCGGCGAACAAGGGCTGCAGTGCGGGCAACAAAGCATCCACGTCTGCCTGTTCCAGGCGCAGGGTTTCGGCAGCCGCCATCAGCCGCGCGCCCTGCATGTCAGGCACGATATTGGCCGGATCGGCACGCAGCCAGAAACCATCGGCGGCATCGGCGGCATCGGTCTGGCGGGTCAAGGCGGCAGCCGACCAGTCAGCCGGCTGCACGCTGAAGTGACGGCGCAGCTGCGCCGATTCACCAGCCGTACCGAGCGAGCGCTCGGCACGACCCAGGGCCGCAGCCACCTGCGCCGGCAGTTCGCCTGCCGGAAAACGGCTGCGCGCGGGCAGCAGCAGTGTGGCTTTGGCCATCGTCAGTCGAGGTATTCGACGCTGACGATTTCGTACTCACGCTGGCCAGCCGGCGCGTCGATGGCGATGGCGTCGCCCTCGTGCTTGCCGATCATGGCGCGCGCCACCGGCGAGGAAATAGCAATCAAACCCAGCTTGATGTCCGCTTCCAGGTCGCCGACGATCTGGTAACGCTTCTCTTCGTCGTTTTCCACGTCGGCCAGCGTCACCGTCGCACCGAACACCACCTTGCTGCCGGCGTTGAGCTTGCTGATGTCGATGACTTCCGAGTGCGACAGTTCACCTTCCAGCTGCTTGATGCGGCCTTCGATGAAGCCCTGCTCTTCGCGTGCGGCGTGGTACTCGGCGTTTTCCTTCAGGTCACCGTGCTCACGCGCTTCGGCGATGGCTGCGATGACCTTGGGGCGCTTTTCCGACTTGAGGTGATCCAGTTCCTCACGCAGGCGCTTGGCGCCCTTCATCGTGATGGGGGCTCTCATGCATTCAACTCCTTGTGCAGTTCCTGCAGCGACAACACCGGACCGGTGCCACGGAACTCCAGCGACTGCACCAGCGCCTTGGCGCCAGCAACCGTGGTGGAGTACGTGATGCGGTTCTGCAGTGCTTCGCGGCGGATCGAGAACGAGTCGTTGATCGCAGCACGGCCTTCGGTCGTGTTGACGATGTAGACGATCTCGCCATTCTTGATGCTGTCCACGATATGCGGACGGCCTTCAACCACCTTGTTGACCACGTCACAGGTGTAGCCGTGCTGCTGCAACCACGCGGCGGTGCCGCGGGTAGCAACCAGCGAGTAACCGCGTGCGACCAGGCCCTGCACCGCCGGCATCACGCGCTGCTTGTCAGCGTCGCGCACCGAGATGAAGACCTTGCCGACCGGCGGGGTCTTGATGCTGCCGGCTTCCTGCGCGCGCGCAAACGCGGCACTGAAGGTGCGGCCCACGCCCATTACTTCGCCGGTGGAGCGCATCTCCGGCCCGAGGATCGGATCCACGCCCTGGAACTTGGCGAACGGGAAGATGGCTTCCTTCACCGAGTAATAGCCCGGCACGATTTCCTTGGTCGCGCCCTGCTCGGCCAGCGTCATGCCAGCCATGCAGCGGGCGGCGATCTTGGCCAGCGCCATGCCGGTGGCCTTGGACACGAACGGCACGGTGCGCGAGGCACGCGGGTTCACTTCCAGCAGGTAGATCACGTCGTTGCCATCGGCATCGGTCTGGATCGCGAACTGGGTGTTCATCAGACCCACGACCTGCAGTGCCTTGGCCAGCTCGGTGACCTGGCGACGCAGTTCGGCCTGGGTTTCAGCCGACAGCGAGTACGGCGGCAGCGAGCAGGACGAGTCACCGGAGTGCACGCCGGCTTCTTCAATGTGCTCCATCACGCCGCCGATCAGGACGTTGCCATCCTTGTCGCAGATGATGTCGACGTCGGCTTCGACCGCGGCATCGAGGAAGTGGTCGAGCAGCACCGGCGAGTCGTTCGACACCTTGACCGCGTCGCGCACGTAGCGGGCCAGGTCGGATTCGCTGTACACGATTTCCATCGCACGGCCGCCGAGCACATAGCTCGGGCGCACCACCAACGGGTAGCCGATTTCACGGGCCAGCAGCAGTGCTTCCTGGTCGTTGCGGGCAATGCGGTTCGGCGGCTGCTTCAGGCCCAGCTTGTCGACCAGCTGCTGGAAACGCTCACGGTCTTCAGCCAGATCGATGGAGTCCGGCGAGGTACCGATCACCGGCACGCCATTGGCTTCCAGCGCACGCGCCAGCTTCAGCGGGGTCTGCCCACCGTACTGCACGATCACGCCCTTGGGCTTTTCGAGCTCGACGATTTCCAGCACGTCTTCCAGCGTCAGCGGCTCGAAGTACAGACGGTCGGAGGTGTCGTAGTCGGTCGAAACGGTTTCCGGATTGCAGTTGACCATGATGGTTTCATAGCCGTCCTCGCGCAGGGCGAGCGCGGCATGCACGCAGCAGTAGTCGAACTCGATGCCCTGGCCGATGCGGTTCGGGCCACCGCCCAGGATCATGATCTTGTCGCGGTTGCTCGGCGCGGCCTCGCACTCGTCCTCGTAGGTCGAGTAGAGGTAGGCAGTGTCGGTGGCAAACTCGGCGGCGCAGGAGTCGACGCGCTTGTAAACCGGGCGCACCTTGTGCGCACGACGCAGCGCACGGATGGCCGCTTCGTTGGTGCTGGTCAGCTGGGCAAGGCGTGCGTCGGAGAAACCGGCGCGCTTGAGCTGGCGCAGGCGCGCAGCATCCAGCGAGTCGATGCCTTCAGCATGAACCTGCTTCTCGTCGGCAATGATTTCTTCGATCTGATCGAGGAACCACGGGTCGATATGCGACATCGCGTAGATGTCTTCCACGCTCAGGCCGCTGCGGAATGCATCACCCACGTAGAACAGACGCTCCGGACCCGGGGCCTTGAGCTCGCGCTTCATGGTGGCGATGTCGTCCGGGTTGCCCAGATCCAGCTCGGTCGGGTCGAGGCCGACCTTGCCGGTCTCCAGACCACGCAGGGCTTTCTGCAGCGATTCCTTGAAGGTGCGGCCCATCGCCATCACCTCGCCCACCGACTTCATCTGGGTGGTCAGGCGCGCGTCGGCGGCCGGGAACTTCTCGAATGCGAAGCGCGGAATCTTGGTGACGACGTAATCGATGGACGGCTCGAACGAGGCCGGGGTCAGACCGCCGGTGATCTCGTTCTTCAATTCGTCCAGGGTGTAACCGACGGCCAGCTTGGCAGCGACCTTGGCGATCGGGAAGCCGGTGGCCTTGGAGGCCAGTGCCGAGGAACGCGACACACGCGGGTTCATTTCAATCACCACCACGCGACCGGTGGTCGGACTGATGCCGAACTGCACGTTGGAGCCGCCGGTATCCACGCCGATCTTGCGCAGCACGGCGATGGAAGCATCGCGCAGGCGCTGGTATTCCTTGTCGGTCAGGGTCTGTGCCGGCGCCACGGTGATCGAGTCACCGGTGTGCACGCCCATCGGGTCGAGGTTCTCGATCGAGCAGACGATGATGCAGTTATCCGCGGTGTCGCGGACCACTTCCATCTCGAATTCCTTCCAGCCCAGCACCGATTCTTCAACCAGCACTTCGCTGGTCGGCGACAGCTCCAGACCGCGGCCGACGATCTCGATCAGCTCCTCGCGGTTGTAGGCGATGCCGCCGCCGCTGCCGCCCAGGGTGAAGGACGGACGGATGATGGTCGGATAGCCAACGCGGGTCTGGATTTCCAGTGCTTCTTCCAGCGTGTGGGCGACGGCGGCGGTCGGGCATTCCAGACCGATCTCGCTCATGGCCACGCGGAACAGCTCGCGGTCCTCGGCCATCATGATCGCTTCGCGCTTGGCGCCGATCAGTTCGACGTTGTATTTCTCCAGCACGCCATTGTCAGCAAGGTCCAGCGCGCAGTTCAGCGCGGTCTGGCCGCCCATGGTCGGCAGCAGCGCGTCGGGGCGCTCCTTCTCGATGATCTTCTCGACCATCTGCCAGTTGATCGGCTCGATGTAGACGGCGTCGGCCATCTCCGGGTCGGTCATGATCGTGGCCGGGTTGGAGTTCACCAACACCACGCGGTAACCCTCGTCGCGCAGCGCCTTGCACGCCTGCGCGCCTGAGTAGTCGAACTCACAGGCTTGGCCGATGACGATCGGGCCGGCGCCGATGATCAGAATGGTTTTTAGGTCGGTGCGCTTTGGCATTTCAGTACTCGTATGGGGTCTGCGGCGAACCGCAGTGAGTGAAAACTTGCGCTGGATCGTCGCGCCAGCGTGGCTGAGCCGGACGGGTGGACCGATCCGGCAACGCGATTACTTGGCCTCACCCATCAGGGTGATGAAGCGGTCGAACAACGGTGCTACATCGCGCGGCCCCGGCGAAGCTTCCGGGTGCCCCTGGAAGGAGAATGCCGGTGCATCGGTCAGTGCGATGCCTTGGATGGTCTGGTCGAACAGCGAGCGGTGGGTAACCCGCACATTGGCCGGCAGCACGCTTTCGTCAATGGCGAAGCCGTGGTTCTGCGAGGTGATCATCACCCGGCCGTCGTCGATGTCCTGCACTGGATGGTTGGCACCGTGGTGGCCGTGGCCCATTTTCATGGTCTTGGCGCCTGCAGCCAGACCCAGCAGCTGGTGACCCAGGCAGATACCGAAGGTCGGGATCTTCTGCTCGACGAAGGTCTTGATCGCGCTGATGGCGTAATCGCAGGGTTCCGGGTCGCCCGGGCCGTTGGACAGGAACACGCCATCCGGCTTCAGTGCCAGCACTTCAGCGGCGGGGGTCTGTGCCGGCACCACGGTCAACTCGCAGCCGCGCTCGGCCAGCATGCGCAGGATGTTGGTCTTCACGCCAAAGTCGTAGGCCACAACCTTGAACTTCGGTTCGGTGCGCACGAATTCGTTGCTGTCCAGGTCCAGCTGGCCGTCGGCCCAGCTGTAGGACTTGTCGGTGCTGACCACCTTGGCCAGATCCATGCCCTTCAGGCCGGGGAACTTGCGGGCAGCTTCCAGCGCCTTCTCGACATCGATGTCGTCGCCAGCCATCAGCGCGCCATTCTGGGCGCCCTTCTCACGCAGGATGCGGGTCAGCTTGCGGGTGTCGATGCCGGAGATGGCCACCACGCCGCGCTGGATCAACCAATCCTGCAGCGACACCTGGTTGCGCCAGCTGCTCGGGCGGCGCGGCACATCGCGCACGATCAGGCCCGATGCCCATACCTTGGAGGCTTCATCGTCCTGGTCGTTCATACCGGTGTTGCCGATATGCGGGTACGTCAGGGTGATCATCTGCCGGGCGTAGGACGGATCGGTCAGCATTTCCTGGTAACCGGTCATGGCAGTGTTGAACACCACCTCACCCACGGATAGGCCGGGCGCGCCTACGGATTCGCCCTCGAATACGGTGCCGTCTTCGAGCACGAGAATTGCGGCTTGGGTCACGGGAATCTCACTTTGGCTACCGGGGGACTCCGAAGCCACGCCTGCGTCCACGGTCAAAAACCGGTTGCAAAAAAGCGCGGACGGCGGTCTGGGAACCGGTCCGGCTAACGTGTTTCGGCGAGCCGGAATTGTAAAGGCAAGGGGGCACCAACGCCAGCGCCCCGTGCGCTTTCCTTCAGCTGTTCAGAGGTGACAAAAGCCAGTTTCCGGGCAGAACCTGCCCCGCATTCAGCTATTTCAGGCCTGCTCGGGCGTTCCAACCAGGTCCCGCACCCGGTACAGGCCCGGACTGCGCTGGCGCAGTTGCTTGGCTGCATGCAGCGCCCCGCGCGCAAAAATGTCGCGATTGGTGGCCCGGTGTACCAGCTCCACCCGCTCGCCCAGCCCGGTGAACTGCACGAAGTGTTCGCCGATGATGTCACCAGCACGCAGGCTGGCATAGCGCGGCTCGGCGCCACCATGCTGGGCCGACTCCCCCAGCGTCAACGCGGTACCGGAGGGCGCGTCCTTCTTGTGCACATGGTGCGATTCGACAATGTCGCAGTCCCAGCCCGGCAACGCCGAAGCTGCACGTTCCACCAGCTCGGCCAGCACCGCCACGCCGAGACTGAAGTTGGTCGCCCAAACCAGAGGAATCCTATCTGCTGCCGCAGCCAAAGAGGCCTGCTGCAACTCACTGATACCGGTAGTGCCCGATACCAGGCCAACACCGCGCTCCAGGCACATCGCCAGCACCGGATCAAAACCCTCTGGCAAGCTGAAATCGATCGCCACATCAAACGCCGGCGCGCCGGACAGCTCGCTGGCGGCGAAATGCGGGATGCCGTCGATAACGCGTTGGATTGGCGGTTTGCGCACCACCGCAGCAACCACCTGCAACGAGGAGTCTTCTGCTGCAAGGCGCAGCAGGGCTTGGCCCATGCGGCCAGAGGCGCCATGGATCAGCAAACGGGTTGGAGTCGTATTCATCCCCGCACGCTAACGCTTCAACGGCCCGGCGCACAAGCGCAAAGCGCGATTACATCCTGCCGACGTGGGTAATCGCACGGCTGCCAGTCATATAGGTCCGCCAGCGACTGCGCTCTACGGTGTCGCGGCCGCGGCTGACCATGCGGATGCCCGCCATTTCGACAATGGCCGAAACCTCTACCTCGGCCGAACGACCATCACTGGCAATGCTGATGCTGTTCACCTTCTGCTCGTAACGCAGCGGCATGCGATCACCGAAGGCTTCCCGGAACTGACGCAGCTGACCCATGCTCTCGGCCAGGGAAGCGCAGTACTGCGCCCTGTCATAGCGCTGCTCGGACTGATCGGTTTCGGTCTTCGTCACTGTGGTCTGCATATAGTCTTTCGACAACATCTCGCACAGCGGCTTGTCATCGCCTGCTGCAAGCGCCTGGTCGGCGCGCAGGTACAGCGCGCGCACCTGGGACTCGGTGATCTTGTTGCCGCCACGCAGATAGACCGATCCGCCCACGGCCAACACCACGACCAACATCACAACGCCAATCAATGACTTCATGTCTTTCCCCTGGTTGCTTCCTGCAATCTGCGCAGTGTACAGCCGAAGCGCATCTACCTGCGCAGAAGCTCTGCCTGCGCCGTTGCCCGCTTGGCAATCCGGCCGAACCACCCAGCGCTGCGCAGCCAGGACCACAGGTCGAGCAAGCGTGACGCACTCGGGGACAAGGATCTACTGGTCTTTCGGGCTGTCTGCCAACGGCCCTGTGCCAGCTGATGGTGTTCGAGCTTCGCGGCTTACGCCGCTCCTACAAAAACGCCGGGCTTCCCCGGCGCTTTCGTTTCGCTCAATGTTGCTTGGGCTCGCTTGGCCCGCAACTGTTGCAGCCGCCGCATGCGCCCGCAGCGCTGGCTGCAGGCGGCGCTAGACGCCGCCCCCAGGCCTGCAGTCGCGGCGAACGCTGCGGCTTCACCAGCCACAGCGCCAGCAGGCCACGCAGCTTGCGCAACACACCGGGAAACTGCTTCTTCAGCACCACCCAGGCGCTGACCAGCACCGCCAGGGCGATGATCAGGTATTGCAGCAGCAGACCCTTGTCCATCAGCCCGCCCCCAACGCCACCGCCACCTGATAGGTAACGAAGGCCGCCAGATAGGCCGCACCGAACAGGTATACCGTGGCGAACGCCATCTGCTTCCACGAGTTGGTCTCGCGCTTGATGGTGGCCAGGGTGGAGATGCACATCGGCGCGTAGATGAACCACACCATCAGCGACAAGCCGGTTGCCAGGGTCCAGCCATCGCTGATCACCGGGGTCAACGCCTGGATCGCAGCGTCATCATCGGCAGCGGACAAGGCATAGATCGTGGCCAGCGAAGACACCGCCACCTCGCGCGCGCCCATGCCCGGGATCAAGGCGATACAGATCTGCCAATTGAAACCCAGCGGCGCGAAGATCACCGCCATCGCGTGGCCGATCTGACCAGCGAAGCTATAATCGATGGCCGGCATGGTCGCGTTCTCCGGTGCACCCGGGTACGACAGCAGGAACCACAGCAGGATGGTCAGCGACAGGATGATGCCGCCCACGCGCTTGAGGAAGATCATCGCGCGCTCATACAGACCCACCAGCAGATCGCGCGGGTTGGGCATGCGGTAGGACGGCAGCTCCAGCATCAGCGGGTGCTCGCTCTTGTCGCGACGGAATTTCTTCATCGTCCACGACATCACCAGTGCACTGAGGATGCCAGCCAAGTACAGCGCAAACAGCACCAGACCCTGCTGGTTGAACACGCCCCACACGGTTTTGGCCGGGATGAAGGCACCAATCAGCAAGGCATACACCGGCAGGCGCGCCGAGCAGGTCATCAGCGGCGCCACCAGAATGGTCGCCAAGCGATCACGCGGGTCCTGGATCGAACGGGTCGACATGATGCCCGGCACCGCACAAGCGAAGCTCGACAGCAGCGGAATGAACGAACGGCCAGACAAGCCCGCCGAGGCCATCATCCGATCCAGCAGGAAGGCAGCGCGCGGCAGATAGCCCGACTCTTCCAACGCCAGAATGAAAGCGAACAGGATCAGGATCTGCGGCAGGAACACCAGCACGCCGCCGACGCCGGCGATGATGCCGTCCACCAGCAGACTGCTCAGCGGTCCTTCTGGCAGCTTCTCGGCCACCACCGGCCCGAGCCAGGCGAAGCCGGCCTCAATGCCATCCATCAGCGGTGTCGCCCAGGCGTACACCGCCTGGAAGATCAGGAACATCACCACGGCCAGGGTCAACAGGCCAAATACCGGATGCAGCAACCAGCGGTCCAGCGCGTCGTCCACCTTGGCGGTGGGCGCCGGCATACGCACGGCCGAGGCCAGGATGTCACGCACCTGTACGTGGTAGTCGGCGCCCGGCTCCACCGCATGTACCGGCATCGCATCCAGCTGCGGCATCAGCGTATCGATGCGCTCGACCAGCGCGCGCGCGCCGTTGTGGCGCACCGCGACGGTTTCCACCACCGGCACGCCCAAGGCTTTTTCCAGCGCCGGCACGTCGATCTCGATGCCACGCTTGCGCGCTGCATCAACCATGTTCAGCGCCACCACCATCGGCTTGCCAAGCTCGCGCACTTCCAGTGCAAAACGCAGATGCAGGCGCAGATTGGTGGCATCGATAACGCAGATCAGCGCGTCCGGAGCAGCTTCGCCCGGGTAGAAGCCCCGGCACAGGTCACGGGTAATGGCCTCGTCCAGGCTGGCCGGGTGCAGGCTGTAGGCGCCGGGCAGATCCAGCACCGCGTATTCCTGCCCGGACGGCCCGCGCATGCGGCCTTCCTTGCGTTCGACGGTAACGCCGGTGTAATTGGCCACCTTCTGGCGGCTGCCGGTCAGCTGGTTGAACAACGCGGTCTTGCCGCTGTTCGGGTTGCCTACCAGCGCCAACCGGGCGATAGCGGTACTCATGCCTGTGCTCCCTGTGCGCTTATCTGGACCCGTGCGGCCTCGCTACGACGCAGCGCAAAGCGGGTGAAACCGACCTGGAACAGCAGCGGCTCACCGCCGACCGGACCACGTGCAACCAAGCGAACTTCTTCTCCGTTCACGAAACCCAGTTCGCGCAGACGGCGCGCGATCGCATCGTTTGCATGCAGGTCCTGAACGCTTTCCACGCGCGCTGAAGCATGCAGCGGCAAATCTGACAACGTCACTGAATGGGCGCCTATGTAGAGTTGATAAGAATGGTTATCAATTCTAGCATCGCCGCGCTGCGTCATGGCGTCCCACCGCCGCACCGCTATGATTCGTCGGATTACCGTTTAGACAGGCATTACCTATGAGCGATGCATTGCTCGTGCAGCATCAGGGCGCGGTAGCGACCCTTTCCATGAACCGGCCGGACCTGCACAACGCTTTTGACGCGGCGCTGATCCATTCATTGACCGAGACCTTGTCCAGTCTGGGCGCCGACCCGGCCGTTCGTACCGTGGTACTGGCAAGTACCGGCCCCTCCTTCTCGGCCGGTGCCGACCTGCAGTGGATGCGCTCCATGGCCAGCGCCAGCCAGGAAGAGAACCGTATCGACTCGCTGGCGCTGGCCCGGCTGATGCGCACCCTGGATGAGCTGCCCAAGCCAACCATTGCCCGCGTACAGGGTGCCGCCTTCGGTGGCGGTGTCGGCCTGGTGGCCTGCTGCGATATCGCTATTGCCGCCGAAGGCGCGCGCTTTGGGCTGACCGAAAGCCGGCTCGGCCTTCTGCCTGCGGTGATCTCACCCTATGTGATTGCCGCGATCGGCCCGCGCCAGGCACGGCGCTGGTTTGCTACCGGCGAGCACTTCGACGCCACTACCGCGCAGCAGATCGGCCTGGTCCACCAGGTAGTGAACGCCGACGTGCTGGATGCCGCCGTGCAAAGCCAGCTCAATCTGCTTAGCAAGGCCGGCCCGGTTGCGTCCGCATCGGCCAAAGTGCTGGTCCGGGAGGTCCATGCTGCGCTGGCTGACCGCGACGGGCTGGACCGTGCCAATGCCGGCTTGATCGCCGCCCTGCGCGCCTCCGATGAAGGCCGCGAGGGGCTGACCGCCTTCCTTGAGAAGCGCCCTCCCCGTTGGGTCGCGCAGTAATCTGCGCTCCAGCCCAACCCGCGCCCTCCTCCAGCCAAAGACCGCTCCATGAATGATTTCGTCCGTATCGTCGAAGTAGGCCCGCGTGATGGCCTGCAGAATGAAAAGCAGCAGGTCGCCACCGCCGACAAGATCGAATTGATCGACCGGCTCTCGGCTACCGGCCTGCGCAGCATCGAAGCCACCAGCTTTGTCAGCCCAAAATGGGTGCCACAACTGGCCGATGCCGCCGAGGTGTTTACCGGCATCCAGCGCAAGCCCGGTGTCAGTTACCCGGTACTGGTGCCCAACGAACAGGGTTACGAACGTGCCCTGGCGGTAGGCGTCACCGAAGTTGCCGTGTTCACTGCCGCTTCCGAGCAGTTCAACCGCACCAATACCAATGCCGGCATCGATGAGTCGCTGCAACGCTTCGAGCCGATCCTGGCGCGGGCCAAGGCCGATGGCGTACGGGTGCGCGGCTATGTCTCCACGGTCTTGGGCTGCCCCTATCAAGGCGAGGTGCCGTTGGCCGACGTGGTGCGCGTTGCCAGCCGCCTGCACGCCATGGGCTGTTATGAAATATCACTGGGCGACACCATTGGTGTCGGCACTCCGCTCAAGGCCCGGGCAATGCTGCAGGCCGTGGCCACAGAATTGCCGATAGACGCCTTGGCCGTGCACTTCCACGATACCTATGGCCAGGCATTGGCCAATATCGCCAGCTGCCTGGAAGAAGGCGTGCGGGTGGTTGATTCGGCCGTAGCCGGCACCGGCGGCTGCCCCTACGCGCGCGGTGCTAGTGGTAATGTCGCCAGCGAAGATGTTATTTACATGCTGCACGGCATGGGGATGCGTACCGGCGTGGATCTGCCGGCGCTGGCCGCTACGGGGAACTGGCTCGCAGAACGACTGGGCCGGCAGACAGGCAGCAAGACAGGAAGGGCATTGACAGTGTCATGACCGGAACCAGCCAGCTTGGGATATCTGACGACGGCGATCACCGCGCCGCGCATGTCGACGCGCTGGCTGGACTGGAACAAGCACTGCTACAACCATTGCCATTGGGCCTGCAGCAGGCCTTGCTCGCTGCACGCTCGGCCCTGACCGAGGCCATGGCCGAGCGGCGGCTGGCACAACGTCGCTACGCCGCCCTGTTCAACGCGGTACCCGACCCGGTCAGCATTCTCAGCGCCACCGGCGTGGTGCTGGACGTCAACAGCGCCGGAGTCCGCGCCTATGGCCGCACCCGCGACGAGATCGTCGGCCAGCCCATCGAACTGCTCAACCCCGACCTGCCGGCCGACCATTTGGAGCCAGTCTGGGAAACCCTCAATCGTGGCGAAACCTATGTGGTGGAAGTCACCAACATGCGCGGCGACGGCAGCCGCTTTCCGGTGGAGGTGCATTCGGCCACCATCGAGCATGAAGATGCACATTGCATCGTCGCCGTTGCCCGCGACCTGAGCCGGCGCTGGCAAGCCGAAACCCGTTACCGCCTGCTGCTGGAGTCCATCGACAAAGGGGTGATGCTGTTCGACCGCCAGCTCGGCATCATTTCCGCCAACCCCGCTGCACACCGCATTTTCAACCTCGGCAGCGTTGCCCCGGCCAAGGTGCCGCTGCACAGCGATGAGTGGATCAGCGTTGACGAACACGGTCGCCGGCTGCGGCCCGAGCAGTGGCCGGTCACCCGTTCCTTTGCGGAAGGCAGGACCATCCCCAGCACCATCATCGGCCTGTACCACCGTCCCAATGGGCGGATGATCTGGATCTCGATCACCACGGTGCCGGTGTTTTCGGCCGGCTGCGACCTGCCCGACCATGTGTTTTCCCTATTCAGTGACATCACCGAACTCAAGCGTGACCACGCCCTGTTCGACCGCGCCCAATCGTTGGCGCATATCGGCGGCTGGGAGTGGGACCGCGGCCAGCAGCGGCTATACCTCACCGGTGAGGCGCAGCGCATTCTTGGCCAGCAATCGGCACCTACCGATCTGGAACAACTGCTGGCCTGCCTGAGCAGCCTGTCGCGCCAGCAGCTACGCGATGCAATGGAGCGCGTGATCGAGCAGCGCACCGGCTTCGAGCTGGAGCTGCAGGGCCAGCGCGCCAGCGGCCACAGCTTCTGGATCAGGATGATCGGCGAAGTGGAGCTTGGCGACCTTGCCTCAACCCGCATCGCCGGCACCCTGCAGGACATCACCGAGCCCAAGCACGCCGAGCAGACCCTCAAGAACCAGGCCCGCACTGACCCGCTGACCGGCATCATGAACCGCGATGCCGCCCTTACCGATCTGGAAGCCCGGCTGAGCAATCCCTCGCACGCCGAGGTCGCCGTGCTCTACATCGATCTGGACCGGTTCAAGACCGTTAACGATGTGCTCGGCCACAACGCCGGCGACCTGCTGCTGATCGAAGCCACCCGCCGCATTGCCGATGCGATCGGCACCGAGGGCCTGCTCGCGCGCTTTGGCGGCGATGAGTTCGTAGTCACCTGCGACGCGCGAGAGCTGCCCGGGCGCCCGGAAAAGCTGGCCGAAGCCATCACCCGCGCCTTCGTCCCGCCATTCCAGTTCGGCAAGGACGAGTTCCCGGTTACCACCAGCATTGGTATTGCCCGTGCCCCCAAGGACGGCGTGCGCCCGCAGCAGCTGATCCAGAACGCCGATCTGGCCATGTACGAGTGCAAGCGCCGCGACCGCAACGGCTGGCAGCTGTTCTCGCCGGAACTGGCCCGGCGCCAACGCGACCGCCTGCAGATCGAGCGACGCCTGCGCAAGGCGCTGGACCGCGACGAGTTCCGGCTGGTCTACCAGCCGCAGGTGGATCTGCGCAGCGGCCAGATCATTGCCTGCGAAGCACTTATCCGCTGGCGCAACCGCCAGCTGGGCGAGCTGCGCCCGGACATCTTCATCAGCCATGCAGAGAACACCGGCGACATCGTCCGCATCGGCGAATGGGTGCTGCACCAGGCCTGCCGGCAGATCCGCGAATGGCAGCGCGAAGGCCTGGGCATGATGCGGGTGGCGATCAACGTCTCCTACCGCCAGTTCAGTGGCGACCGCCTGGCGCGCCAGGTGCGCGAGGTGTTGGACCACTACGACCTGCCCGGTAGTGCACTGGAACTGGAGTTCACCGAGCGGGTGCTGATCGAGGATGCCCCAGCCACCCTGCGCACCTTTGCCGAGCTGCGTGCCATGGGCGTGGTGTTGACCATCGACGACTTCGGCGAGGGCTATAGCGCGCTCAACTACCTGCGCACCCTGCCCATCCACGGCCTCAAGCTCAGTCAGCTGTTCATCAGCGGCGTACCCGGTAATCCTTCCGACGTCGCCGTCTGCGAAGCGGTCTGCGGCATCGCCCGCAGCCTCGGCCTGGGGCTGGTAGCCGAGGGCATCGAGTCCGAGGCGCAGCGCCAGTTCCTGCTGGAGCTGGGGGTGCCGGTCGGCCAGGGCTTCCTGTTCGCACCCGGCCTGTCGCCGATGGACTTCAGCCGGCGCCTGCCCATGGCGGACGTGGCAGGCCCGCTGCCACAGGTCTGATCACGCCAACTGGGCGCGGATCAGCATCAGCTAGAATCGGCGGATCACTCAGCAGGATTGTTCCAATGCAGCTGTCTTCCGTTCGTGCCGTCATCACCGGCGGTGTCTCTGGCCTTGGCCTCGGTGTCGCCCAGTTCCTGGTTGCCAATGGCGGCAAAGTCGCCCTGTTCGACCTCAATGATGAAAAGGGCGCCGCAGCGGTCGCCGAACTGGGCGCCGACAATGCCCGCTACTTCACCACCAATGTCACCGACGAAGCCGGCGTGACCGCCAATCTCGCTGCCGCGCGTGAGTTCCTGGGCGGCTTGAACGTAGTGATGAACTGCGCCGGCATCCTCGGTGCTGGCCGCGTGCTCGGCCGCGAAGCAGCGATGCCGCTGGCCAACTTCCAGAGCACGGTAATGGTCAACCTGGTCGGCAGCTTCAATGTCGCCAAGGCCGGCGCCGAGCTGATGCAGCACAACGAGGCCAATGCCGACGGCGAGCGCGGCGTGATCATCAACACCGCCTCGGTAGCCGCCTATGAAGGCCAGATCGGCCAGGCCGCTTATTCCGCCTCCAAGGGCGGCGTGGTCGGCATGACCCTGCCGATGGCACGCGAGCTGTCGCGCTTCGGCATCCGCGTGCTGACCATCGCCCCCGGCGTGTTCTGGACCCCTATGGTCGATGGCATGCCGCCGAACGTGCAGGAATCGCTGGCAGCCTCCATCCCGTTCCCGTCGCGGCTGGGCCAGCCGGCCGATTTCGCCAGCCTGGTCGGCCACATCATTGGCAATACCTACCTCAACGGTGAGACTATTCGCCTCGACGGCGCCGTACGTTTGGCGCCGAAGTGACTCCGGAGCGGGGCTTGGGGATTCGGGACGGCGCGAAAGTGCCGCCCGATCAACCCCGGGACCCGCTTCTGGTTTTGCGAATCTCCCATCCCGATTCCCTGATACCAGCGCTCAATCCATGAAAGCCAACGACATCAAGAAAGGCAACGTCGTCGAGTACAACAACGGCGTCTACCAGATCCGCGACATCGAGCGCAGCTCACCGCAGGGCCGTGGCGGCAACGTCCGCTTCCGTTTCATCATGTACAGCGTGCCGGGCGGCAACAAGCTCGATGCCAGCTTCGATGCCGATGACAACCTGCCGGAAGTCGAGCTGCTGCGTCGCCAGTCCACCTTCTCCTACATGGACGGCGATGCCTTCGTGTTCATGGATGACGAGGACTACACCCCGTACACGCTGGATGCTGACGTGATCGGCGACGACGCCGGCTACATCACCGAAGGCCTGACCGGCATCTTCGTGCAGGTCATCGACGACCAGCCGGTCGCGATCCAGCTGCCCCAGCACGTGACCCTGGAAGTGGTGGAGACCCCGCCGGAACTGAAGGGCGGCACTGCCACCAAGCGCCCGAAGCCGGCCAAGCTCAGCACCGGCCTGGAAATCATGGTGCCGGAATACATCGTCAACGGCGAACGCATCCTGGTGAACACCACCACCGGTGAATTCGGCGGCCGCGCTGATTGATTGACTGCAGCCTCCCGCCCAAGGGCGGGGGGCTGTGCACGGCTTTTTGTAGGAGCGGCGTAAGCCGCGGAGCTGATAGGGCTTCAGATCTTGAGATCCTCAGAAAACCGGCGTCGTTACCGATAGCCAGCTTCGCGGCTTACGCCGCTCCTACAAAAACAGCCGGCTACGCCACTACCGGGAAATACAGCGACACCGCTGCCCCGCCCAGCGCGGAGGTACCAATGGTCGCCGTACCGCCGGACTGCGCCGCAAAGCCATACACCTGGCTCAGCCCCAGCCCGCTGCCATCACCCACGCTCTTGGTGGTGAAGAACGGCTCAAACACGCTCTCCTGGATCTCGGCCTGGATGCCCGGCCCGCTGTCGCCAACGCAGATACAGACAAACTGGCCGGCCTCACCCGTGCCCGACGGCACGATGATGCTTTCAAGCCGTGCCGACAACAGCACCTTGCCGACACCGTGCATGGCATCGCGGCTATTGCTCAGCAGATTCAGCAGCGCTGCCTCCAGTTGACCAATGTCCACCGAAATCGGCGGCAGTTGCTCGGTAATGCTCACGTTCAACTGGATCGTCTCGCCACAGACGCGGCGGTATAGCTCCAGCGAGGCATTGAGCAGGTCATCCACCCGGCTCAGCTGCGGCACCAAGGTCTGGCCGCGCCCGAACGCCAGCATCTGCCGGGTCAACTGGGTGCCGCGCCCAACCGCGCGATGGGCGATGTCCAGAATGCGGCGCACGCTCTCGTCGCCGGAGCGGCGCAACGACAGCATGTCCAGGCTGTTGCCGATCACCGACAACAGGTTGTTGAAGTCGTGCGACAGGCCCAGGGTCAGCTTGCCCACCGCGTCCAGACGCTGCGCGCGCAGGGCGACCTCCTGTGCCTCGCGCACCCGCTTCTGGGTCTGGAATGCCTCGGTGACGTCGCGGATCAATACCAGCACCCGTACGCCGCGCTGATCGGCTACCCGCTCCAATATCATCGATGCGCGGAAACGGCCCCCGTCCTTGCGCACCATCGCCAGGCTGAGCTGGTCGCTGCCCTGCTGCAGCGTGCGTGCCACTGCCTGTTGTGCTGCGCCGCGCTGCGTATCGGCAGCGCTGAACAACTGCGAGAACGGCAGCCCGCGGATCTCTTCGCAGGGATAGCCAAACACCGTTGCCACCCCAGCATTGCAACTGAGCACCTGACCATCAGGATCAAGCTGGAGAATCGCGCAGGAGCGCAGCTTCAACACATCCTCGGCCATCACATCGGCCGTCTGCTGCTCAGTACCAATCAACCGCGCTCTCCTGAAAACCGACCCGGACGCCGCTCATCGAGCACCGCCGCCTCCCCTTGTTGCGTACCGTACCCTAAACGCAGCCGCTGTCGCAGGTACAGCAGGTTCGCTTCGATCTGATCCATCCGCGCGCGCTGCGCTCCGGGCAAGGCAGCCAATGCGGCAGCACGCAGGGCCTTCCATTGCTGCTGGGCAGGTGCAGCCCCAACGGCAGCCTCGGCGCTCAAATATGCCTGTTCATCCGCATCGGGAATGCCATAGCCCTGACCCGGCGCCAACAGGCTGCCCGGAGTCAGCAGCGCCGCAGACCGCTCCATCAGCGCCTGGAAGTCCGCCATTTCCGGCCGCCGTTTGCCACCGGCAAGCAGACTGCGCTTGAGCACATCCGCTGCAGCCAGCTCCCCCCGTCGCCACGCGGCCTGCTCCAGCAGCAACATGGCCGCCAGCACCTGATCATCGGCCTGCGGCATCCACGCCCGCCGTTGTGCGGGCGACAGAGCCAACCATGCCTCCACGTCCTTGGCCGGCAACGGCAGGGCTTTGCGTGCGATCTCGAACACCAGCGCGTAATGGGCGGCGGCCGACTCGAAGTAATAGCCGCCGCGCAACGCCTGTGCGCGATCGCGTGGCGGATCGGCCAATGCTTCGGCGCGCAGGCTGTGCAGCAAGCCGGTCGGAGTGATCGACAGCAGCTCGGCCGTGCCCAGCCGCGGCGCGCCGTCGCCAAGCAACTTGCCGGTTTCCACCGCGCAGTTGTTGCTGATGAAGTAATAGCGTCCGTCGTAATCCCAGTGCAGCCGCGCCGCCTGCTGCAGCACCGCGTTGATCTCATCACGCTGCAGGCGCAGCGGCGTGGATGAAACCCCGCGCAGCTCGACCTTGGTGTATTCCTCTATCACCCGGCTCAGCGGCAACACGAACAAGCGCGACGGATAGGACCCGGTCAGGCCACGCCAACTGGATATCTGCACATCACCGACGAAGGCGCGGAACGACAGCACCAAGTGGTACTGCAGATCCATCCGACAAGCAGGGCCGGGTGTACGCCCGGGCGCACAGACCACCAGCCGCAGCATGCTGTGGCCCCAGCGACTCATCAGTTTCTCGTTGCCTTCGGCCAGCAGGTAATCTATTTCGTAGACCCGCGCCGGCTCGAGAGCAAGCAGATCGGCCTGGCCTTCCTGCTCGCCTGCCTGCATGAATGGCAATGCCTGCGGGCACTGCGCCACGTTCAACTGCCGCGGCGCGCCTAGATTCTCGTTGAACCAGGCATGCAGAAGTGGGCGCCGGCAAGCGTAGTCCGGGTCCAGCAGATAATGTTCGAGGTTCACCGCGAAGAACTCGGCCGGGCTCTGCAACTCGTAGCGATCGGGGCTGCGCAGACTGAAGTGGTTGCGCCCACGACCCGGCCACAACGGCCGTTGCTGCCAACCGGCAAGATCCAGAAAGCGTGATTGACCTGACCAGCCGCCCTTGGCGGACCGGTCCAGCGCATGTCCCAGCTCGTGTATCAGCGCAGCACGTGCCTGACGCCACGCCTGGGCGGAGCTGGCAGAGGATGCGGGACTGCCCTGCAACAACAGCGGCAGCAGGCGCTTGTCCAAGCCAAGTTCACGCCCGCGCGCCCTGCCCTGCACATGCTCGGGCAAGTCGTCACGCCAGCGTAGCTGCAGCGTCAAGGAGCTGCTGCCGTCGATGCCGGCGGGAATGCGCGCCAGTACATCGTCGATCAGTTGCTGGCTGGCCAGTACCTGCGCCGGATCCAGCGCCGGCGCAGTTGCCTGCAGCTCGATGCGCACTGCCGCCTGCAAGGGCGCGCTTGCGCAGAGCAGCAGCAACACCGCCAGCCACCGCGCGGGCGGCAGCCAGCGGAAGCTCGTCACAGGGCCAGGATCTTCCGGGCCAGTTCCATGTCACTGGCATCGCGCGCGGCAGCATCACGCTCGCGCAGCTGGATCAGGGCCGCTTCCAGCCATGCGCCACGGATTTCGCCATTGCTGGCAACAAAACCGGCCGCGTCTTCGCGTGCATCCAGCAACACCTTCTCGTCGCCCGAGGAGCTGCCCGACGAATTGGACGATGCGCCCGATGCGGAGCCGGCCGAAGTGCCTGCAAAGCTGGAGGCGAATGCCGACATCGGCAGGGCAATCAAGGCACAGAACAGGATCTTGCGGATCATCGGCAGGTCAACATCGGGTGTGAAGGACGCCAAGAGTAACCAGCGCCGCGGTCGGTTGGAACCTGCAGCCGGCCTGCCCGCCTGATCCGTTCATCATCCCTCGCCAGCAGGATTCCTGCGCAAACCTGGCAGACGCTGGCGCAACCAGCGCCAACTGCCATCCACCACAACATAGAACACCGGCACGAAGAACACCGCCAGCACCGTTGCCGTCACCATCCCGCCAAACACGCCGGTGCCGATGGCCTGCTGGGTTTCCCGCGACGCGCCCTGCGCAAGCATCAACGGCACCACGCCCAGTGCGAACGCCATCGACGTCATCAGGATAGGCCGCAGACGCAGACGCGCGGCCCGCAGTGCGGCCTGCGCCGCCGTCATCCCCTGCTGCTGCAACTGCCGTGCATATTCCACGATCAGGATCGCATTCTTCGCCGACAAGCCGATCACCGTAATCATGCCGACCTTGAAGAAAACATCATTGGGCATGCCACGCAGCAACACCGCCGCCACCGCACCCAGCAGGCCGAGCGGCACCACCAGCATCACCGCCATCGGTATCGACCAACTCTCGTACAGGGCGGCCAGCACCAGGAACACCACCAACATCGATATCAGCAGCAGCCAAGGGGCCTGTGACCCGGACGTTTTCTCCTGCAGTGACTGGCTGGTCCATTGCAGCGCAAAGCCCGGCGGCAACTGCGCCGCGAGCCGCTCCATCTCGGCCATGGCCTGACCGGTGGAGACGCCTTCGGCGGGCGCACCAGACACATTCAGCGCGGGGAAGCCAAGGTAGCGCTGCAGCTGCAACGGCGACTCCTCCCACTGCGGGCTGACCAGTTCCGCAAGTGCGACCATGCCGCCCTGCGCATTGCGCACGTATAGACGCAGCACGTCCTCGACCTCCATCCGGAATGGTGCATCCGCCTGCAGGATCACCTGTTGCAGGCGCCCCGCGTTGGGAAAGTCATTGACGTACTGTGAGCCCATCGCCACCGACAAAGTACTGCTGATGTCGGCAAATCCGACGCCCATCGCCTCGGCCTTGGTGCGATCTATCTGCAGCCGCACGCTGCTGCCCGAGGGCAGACCATCGGCATGCACTTCGCCCAGCAACGGGCTGGCCTGGGCCAACGCCAACAATTGTTTCTGCGCGGCGCGCAGCTGCAGCTGGGTCTGGCCACTGCGCGCCTGCAGCGCCAGACTGAAGCCCGAGGAGTTACCGAGGCTGTCGATGGCCGGCGGCATCACGCTGATCACCTCACCCTCGCTGCTGGCTGCCATCGCCTCCAGGGTCGCTGCCACCTCACCGGCAGCGGTCGCCCCGTCGCGCTCGCCCCAGTCCTTGAGCATGGTGTAGGCCATCGCTGCACTGGGACCCGACCCGGCAAAGCTATAACCAGTGATGACCTGATTGGCGGCGATGCCCGGTCGCGACGCGATATGCGCCTCATAGTCCTGGACCACGGCGAGCGTGCGCTCGGCGGTCGCCTCGGCAGGCAGCTGGATCGAGGTAATGAAGTAGCCCTGATCCTCCTCGGGCAGGAAGGCGCTCGGCAGCCATTGCAAGCCAAGCAACAACACCAGCAGCAAGCCGGCGAACACTCCCATGACCCGTCCACCGCGACGCAGCACCGCGGCCACACTGCGGTGATAGCGCCCACTCATGCGCGCGAATCCGCGATTGAATGCGGCGAACACGCGCCCGCGCGGTCGTTCGTGCGCGACCGGCCGCAGCAGGGTTGCGCACAGTGCCGGGGTCAGGCTCAGCGCCAGCAAGGCCGAGATCAGGATCGCCACCGCCATCGACACGGTGAACTGGCGATAGATCGCACCCACCGAGCCACTGGCGAAGGCCATCGGAATGAACACCGCGGTCAGCACCAGGGTGATGCCGACCACGGCGCTGGTCAGCTCGCGCATTGCCTTGATCGTGGCCTCGCGCGGTGCCAACCCCTGCTCGGCCATGATCCGCTCAACGCCTTCGACCACCACGATCGCATCGTCGACGATGATGCCAATGGCCAGCACCATGCCGAACATGGTCAGCACATTGATCGAGAAGCCCAGCGCCAGCATCACTGCGAAGGTGCCCAGCAGCGCAATTGGCGCGACCAGCGCCGGCACCAGGGTGTAACGCCAGTCCTGCAGGAACAGGAACATAACCGCGAACACCAGCAGCATCGCCTCCAGCAGGGTCTGCAACACCTTCTGGATGGAGATCTTCACGAACGGCGCTGTATCGAACGGAATGCTGGCTTCCACGCCAGCCGGCAGCAGGGACTGCAGCTCAGCCATGCGCGCGCGCACTGCCGAAGACGTGCTCACCGCATTTGCGCCAGGGCGCAGCTGGATACCTGCGGCAGTTGCCACCTGGCCGTCCTCGCGGGTACCCCAGGCGTAGCTCTGCGCGCCGATTTCCACCCGCGCCACGTCGCCCAGCACCACCCGCGAGCCATCAGCACCGGCACGCAGCACTATCGCCGCGAACTGCGCCGGCGTCGTCAGCTGGCCATCGGCGACCAAGGGCACGGTGATGCGCTGCCCAGCGACACTGGGCGAGTCACCGATGCGGCCCGGAGCGATGTTCTGGTTCTGCTGCTCGATGGCGGCGACCACATCGCCCACGGTGAGCTCATAACCCGCCAATGCGGAAGGATCCAGCCAGATGCGCATGGCCTGCTCGGCACCGAACAACTGCACCCGGCCGACACCGTCGATACGGCGCAGCTCCTCGATGATGTTGCGCGCCATGAAATCGCCCAACTGCGCTTCGTCCACGCTGCCATCAGGCGACTTCAGCCCGACCAGCATCAGGAAACCGGAGCCGGCCGCCTCCACGAACACGCCGTTCTGGCGCACGCTGGCAGGCAACCGCGGCTCGATCGCCTTGATCCGGTTCTGTACGTCGACCTGCGCCAATTCCGGATTGGTACTCGGAGCGAAGGTGGCGGTGATGGAGGCCTCGCCGGAGGTGTCCACCGACGATTGGAAGTACAGCAGGTGCTTGACGCTGGACAGCTCGCGCTCGATCAAGCCGACAACCGAATCATCCAGCGTCTGCGGGCTGGCGCCGGGGTAGCTGGCATAGATGCTGACGCTGGTTGGCGCCACCGCCGGGTAGCGTTCCACCGCAAGCTGCGGG
The DNA here is from genome assembly GCF_056760235.1 of Stenotrophomonas sp. STEN018. Lineage (NCBI taxonomy): Bacteria > Pseudomonadati > Pseudomonadota > Gammaproteobacteria > Lysobacterales > Lysobacteraceae > Stenotrophomonas > Stenotrophomonas sp. STEN018. The sequence goes on along the minus strand of NZ_JBRREK010000005.1, from coordinate 29,143 downwards.
ATTGCCAGTACGCCGGCCAGCACGATGAAGATCGCCAGCACCCAGGCGAATACCGGGCGATCAATGAAGAAACGAGCCATGTCTTACCTTCAGTGGTTGCTGGATGCGATAGCGGCCTTGCCCTGCACGGACAGCGGCTGCCACGGCGATGTCTCCACCAGACGCCCTTCCTGCAGACGCTCCTGCCCTTCCACCACTACCCGCTCGCCGACCTTCAGGCCGCTGCGTACGATCCACTGCCGGTCCACGCTGCCGTCGATTTCGATGGTGCGGATGACGGCTTTGCCGTCGCCACCGATCACCCAGGCATAAGCCTGACCACCGGCACTGCGCAGCACCGCCTGTTGCGGCAGCAGCGGCAGCTGGGTGGCCGCGCCGCGCGGCACCCGCGCACGCACGAACATGCCCGGCAACAGCTCGCGGCGAGGATTGTCGACCAGCACCCGCAGCACCACATCGCCAGTACGCGCGTCGACGTTGATACCCGAAAACAACAGCTGCCCGGGCTCCTCGTGCACCTGACCATTGGCGCCGATGATCGCCACCGACAGCGCGCTGCCATCGACCACACCCTTGCGCATTTCTGGCAACTGCGAGGCCGGCTGGCGTACATCGACATAGACCTGGTCGATCTGCTGCACCAGCGCCATCGGCTCGCTGTCGGCGGCGTTCACCAAGGCGCCTTCGGTCACCATTGCCTGGTCGATACGGCCATCAATGGGCGCGCTGACCGTGGCATAGCGCAGATCCAGCTGACGTCTTGCCAGAATTGCCTTGGCCTCGGCCACCGCCGCACGCGCCTGCTCGTATTCGAACGTAGCATCATCGCGATTCTGCTGGCTCACCGCCTGCGCGGCGGCTAGCGCCTGCAGGCGCTGCGCCTGCACCCGGCTGCGCGCCAGTGCCGCCTCGCTGCGCTGCAATGCCGCCAGCGCTGAGTCGACATCGGCACGGAATGCCGCCGGGTCGATCTGGAACAGCGCCTGCCCGGCAGCGACTTCCGCGCCCTGCTCGAACAGGCGCTTGCGCACGATGCCACCTACCTGCGCGCGGATCTGCGCTGTGCGCAGTGCAGACACCCGCCCCTGCAGCTCGTCATCGCGCTGCACGCGTTGTGCGGTAACGGTCAGCACGCTGACCTTGGGTACCGCTTGCGGGGTTGCTTCAGGGGAGGAACAGGCCGTCATGGCCACAACCAGAGCCGCACACAAGGCCGTCGTAATCCGTCGAATGGTCATCGCTACACGTGGTACTGGAAAGCCTGCAGGAACGCAGGCGCGCAGTGTGCGGGCCGATGATGGGGTTTCGATGGAGGGAATGTGGAGATAGCATGGAGGCCAGAACCTTTCGGTCCCACCCGGCAATGACTGCACACCTACCCGCCGCCGCGATGGCGCAATGGGACCGCTCCCATGATGCACTTGTCCTGATCGTCGAGGACGAAACCGAGATCGCCGACATCATTGCTGCCTATCTGGAGCGGGAGAAGCTGCGCGTCGTGCGCGCAGCGGACGGCCGCACAGCACTTGAGCTGCACCGCAGTGCCCGCCCCGATCTGGTATTGCTGGATGTCCAGCTACCAGGCATCGATGGCTGGGGCGTGCTGTCGCAGCTGCGCCAGAGCAGCGATACGCCGATCATCATGCTGACCGCACTGGATCAGGATCTGGACAAGCTCACCGCCTTGCGGATGGGCGCAGACGACTACGTGGTCAAGCCATTCAACCCGGCCGAAGTCGCCGCGCGGGTACGTGCGGTACTGCGCCGCACCCTGCGTGCAGCGCCGCGACAGGCCGCCGCATCGTTGCGCGCAGGGCCATTGCTGATCGATCCGCAAACCCACTGCGTGCACGTCGAGGGCGAAGGCTATAGCCACGAACTGCTGCTCACCCTCACCGAGTTCAAGTTGCTGCACTGCATGGCACTGGCACCTACCCGCATCTTCAGCCGCAGCGAGCTGATGCACCAATGCCTGCCCGAGAGCGAGGCACTGGAACGCACCGTCGACAGCCATGTCAGCAAGCTGCGGCGCAAGCTCGATGACGTAGGTGTGGCCAACATGCCGGCCAGTGTGCGCGGTGTCGGCTACCGCCTGGCGGCGGATCGCTGATGCGCCGCCTCGGTCTCAATCGACACATCACCATGTCGATGTCGCTGATGGTGGTCAGTGTCATCGTGATCACGATCCTGTCTTCCTGCATGCTGTGGGCGGTTCTGGTCGAGTTCTTTCCAGCCAGCGCAGTGGAACAACCAGAAGGCTGGCTGCCGACTGGTCCTGAGTTGGCTTGGATGGCGAGTGTCACCGTGGTCGGTTTGGCCCTGGCATTGGCCACTTCGATCCGCCTCACCCGCCGCATCGTGTCCCCGCTCAATACCTTGATGGAATCGGTGCGCGCGCTCGCCGATGGCGACCTGGGCGTGCGTGCCAGCGCCAGCGACGATGCGCTGGATGAGGTTGCCCTGCTGGTCGAGGACTTCAACACCATGGCCGCACGCCTGCAGCACATGGACCGCGAACGCACGCTGTGGCACGCAGCGATCGCGCATGAGCTGCGCACGCCGCTGACCATCCTCCGCGGCCGCTTGCAGGGCTTGGCGGATGGCGTGTTCCAGCCGGACGAAGCGCAGTTCCGCAGCCTGCTGGCGCAGGTGGAAGGCCTGTCGCGACTGATCGAGGACCTGCGCGTGCTGGGGCTGGCCGGCAACGGCAGGCTCGACGTGCGGCGTGCGCCCACCGACGTGGTGCAGGAAGTGCACTCGGTGATGACCATGGTCGATCCCGCATTCCGCAGCGCCGGCTCCGTGCTGGAGCTGGAAACCCACCGCGACGAGCACCTGGCGTATTGCGACCCGACCCGACTGCGTCAGGCCCTGCTCGCCCTGCTGGAGAACGCGCGCCGTTATGCCAGCCCGGGACGGGTGCGGATTTCCATCCAGGACGGCAAGGACCACGTGCAGTTGGCCATCGAGGACAACGGCCCGGGTATCGAGACCAACCTGCAGCCACATGTCTTCGATCCGTTCATGCGCGGCGATGGCTCGCGCTCGCGCCAAGGTGGCGGCAGCGGGCTCGGCCTGGCGGTGGTCAAGGCAATTGCCGACGCCCACGGCGGCCATGTTTCCTGCAGCAGCGGCGCCGACGGCGGCAGCCGCTTCGTGCTGGAACTACCGCGCGAGTAGTCCAGCCTTCAACGAAGCAAGCTTGTCTGCTGCCCGCTCAGGGATCGAACAGCTTGCCCGGGTTCAACAACCAGTTCGGATCGAACGCGCGTTTGACCCCGCGCATCAACGCGACTTCGGCCTCGCTACGGGTGCTGGACAGATAGGCCTTTTTGACCAGGCCGATGCCGTGTTCGGCCGAGATGCTGCCATCAAAACGCAACAGCACCTGCGCCAGCAGTTTGGTCACATGCTCGCACTGGCTGAGGAACTCGGCGTCGCTGGTGTCATCAGGTTTGAGCACATTGATGTGCAGGTTGCCGTCGCCGATATGGCCGAACCACACAACTTCAAAATGCGGATAAGCACCATTGATCAGCGCCTGGGTTTCGGCCAGGAACGCCGGCATCGCCGAGATCCGCACCGACACATCGTTCTTGTACGGCTTGTAGCGCGCCACCGACTCGGTGATGCCTTCGCGCAGACGCCACAACTGCTGTGCTTGTGCCTCGCTGGTGCTGATCACGCCATCCAGCACCCAGCCCTGCTCCATGCAATGCTCGAACGCAGCCAGCGCCGCCGCTTCGCCGGCCTCATCGGCCGAGGCGTATTCGGTCACCACGTAATACGGGTGAATCTCTTCGAACGGATACTGCGCGCCATGCGCGGTGACGTGCTTGACCGCCAGGTCGGTGAAAAACTCGAAGGCCTCCAGCTGCAGGCGCTCGCGGAAGGCGGAGAAGACCTGCATCAACACTTCAAACGACGGCAGCGCCAGCACCATCACATTGGTGGTCGGCGGCGGATCGGTCAGCTTCAAGGTCGCTTCGACCACGATGCCGAGCGTGCCTTCCGAGCCGATCATCAACTGGCGGAAATCGTAACCACTGGAGTTCTTGATCAAGCCCTTGTTGAGCTCCAGCAGTTCGCCATTGCCAGCAACTACCTTGAGCCCGGCAATCCACTCGCGGGTATTGCCGTAGCGGATCACGCGGATGCCGCCAGCATTGGTGGCGATATTGCCGCCAATGGAACAGGAACCACGCGCAGCGAAATCCACCGGATAGATCAGCCCATGGTCCTTGGCGGTGTTGTGCACCGCTTCCAGCGGCATGCCGGCCTGCACCACCAAGGTGCGATCCACCGCGTCGAAGCCCAGCGGCTTGTTCATGCGTTCCAGGCTCAGCACCAGCTCGCCGTTGGCGGCAACCGCGCCGCCGGACAGGCCGGTACGGCCACCAGATGGCACTACGGCCACATTGTGCTGGTTGGCCCAGCGCACCACCGCCTGTACTTCCTCGACGTTGCCCGGCAAGGCGATGGCCAACGGGGCCGGCGTCCAGCGCCGAGTCCAGTCGCGCCCGTAGTGCTCCAGATCGCCCGGCTCGGTCTTCAGACGCAGGTCGGGGCAGGACTGCAACAGGGATTCCAGGCGCGGATCGGTCATGGCGGTGTTTCGGCGACGTGAAAGCCGTCAAGCGTGACACCGGCATGGCGTCGCGTCCAGTCTCAGCCCCGGCAATTGACGCCAACCCTGGATTTCAGATGAAACCTTTTGCCATCAAGGCTTTGCGGCATTGCGCAGCGCACAAAAGCGGGCGCGGTTCTGGCATAGTTGACGGCCCACCCCTCTATGCCGCCGTTCACGACATGTCGCCCAAGAAGACCTCGTTTCCGAAGCAGGACATCCGCGTTTTGTTGCTTGAGGGGGTCAGCCAGACCGCCGTGGACGTCTTCAAGGCGGCCGGTTACTCGCAGATCGAGCTGCACAGCAAGTCGCTGCCCGAAGAGGAATTGAAGGCGCGTATCGCCGAAGCCCACATCGTCGGCATCCGCTCACGCACCCATCTCAGCGCCGAGGTGCTGGCCGAAGCCAAGCGCCTGATCGCAGTCGGCTGCTTCTGCATCGGCACCAATCAGGTCGACCTGGAAGCGGCCGAGCTGGCTGGTATCCCGGTGTTCAACGCGCCCTACTCCAACACCCGCTCGGTCGCCGAGCTGGTGATTGCCGAGGCGATCATGCTGACCCGCGGCATTCCGCAGAAGAACGCCGAATGCCACCGCGGCGGCTGGTCGAAGTCGGCCGCCGGCAGCCACGAAGTGCGCGGAAAGACGCTGGGCATCATCGGCTACGGCCATATCGGCACCCAGGTTGGCGTGCTGGCCGAAGCGCTGGGCATGCACGTGATTTTCCACGACATCGAAACCAAGCTGTCGCTGGGCAATGCGCACCCGGCCATCAGCCTGGACGACCTGCTGAAGCGCTCGGACGTGGTCACCCTGCACGTGCCTGAGAACGGCTCCACGCAATGGATGATCGGTGCCGAGCAACTGGGCAAGATGAAGAAGGGCGCGCACCTGATCAATGCAGCGCGCGGCACTGTGGTCGATATCGCCGCACTGGACGCGGCATTGAGTTCGGGCCATCTCGGCGGCGCCGCCGTGGACGTGTTCCCGGTCGAGCCCAAGGGCAATGGCGACCTGTTCGAATCACCGCTGACCGCGCATGACAATGTGATCCTGACCCCGCACGTCGGCGGCTCCACGCTGGAAGCGCAGGAAAACATCGGCGTGGAAGTGGCAGCCAAGCTGGTGCGTTACAGCGACAACGGCTCGACCCTGTCCGCAGTCAACTTCCCGGAAGTGACCCTGCCGGAGCACGAGCAGAGCCTGCGCCTGCTGCACATCCACCGCAACGTGCCGGGCGTGCTGTCCAAGATCAACGAGATCTTCTCGCGCCACAACCTCAACATTGACGGCCAGTTCCTGCGCACCGATCCCAAGGTCGGCTACGTGGTGATCGACATCACCGCCAGCGAAGAACAGGCCGCTGCGATCCGCGAAGAGCTGGCCGCGATCCAGGGCACGCTGCGCACCCGCATCCTGTACTGACACCCCGCACGCGGGAGAGGGGCTAGTTGGCTGCGCGCCGCAGCGCCATGTAGTGCCGAGCCATGCTCGGCAGAGGCTTTCCCGGCGACATCACAGCTGCAAAAGCCAACCCCTCCCCAACCCTCCCCTTCGCTACGCGAAAGGGAGGGGGCTGTAGTGCCGAGCCATGCTCGGCAGGGGCTTTCCCGGTCACGTCTGGTGATTTTGTAGGAGCGACGTCAGCCGCGAAGCTGATGGACATTCAGATTGCAGGCATTACCGGCGATCAGGCGCTGCCTGCTTCGCGGCTGACGCCGCTCCCACATGCCCCATCTATCTCTGCAGCCAGCGGCTCGCCATCCGCCGCATGGATTCATCTTCCTCGCTGGCGATCTCGGCTACCGGCCGCCACGCCAGCTCCAGCGACTCCTCGCTGACCACGAACGCCTCGTTGCTACCCGCAACAACCACATAGCGCACGTCGTAGTGCCAATGCCCAGGAACATCCTTGCGCTCAGGAATCCAATGCCGGTCCAGATCAAAAATCTCGGCCGACGCCAGCGTCAGGTCAGGCAAGCCGGATTCCTCTTCGGCCTCGCGCAGCGCTACCGCGGTCAGATCGTGGTCGCCATCGGCATGCCCGCCCAACTGTAACCAGCGTTGCAGCTTGCGATGGTGGGTGAGCAGCGCGCGCTGGCCATCGGCGCTGACCAACCAGGCGCTACCGGTGAAATGCCCAGCCAGCCGCTCGCGGGTGAATGGGTCCACGCCGCCTTCATCAAGCAGGGCCAGGAATTCCCGCGCCACCTCCTCATGCTCGCCGTGGCGTCGGGAATAGTCCTCAAATGCCTGCCTCAGCTGTAGATCCTCACCACGCATGACTGTAAGCACATCCCATCTTCTCAATCCGACAGCCATTATCGCTGTCGATGTTGCAGTTGCGCTTGTCGAGTTTCGCTACCTTTGGCAAGGTAGAGTGGTTGCCGACCGTTCAGCTTGCGTCGCCATACAACCGGTCCCGTCGCCTCAGCGCGTTCGGGCCAATACACAGCTCGGGAATTTGCGGAATGCTTAAAGCACTGTTGAGGGTCAAGCCGGTCGAACCAGCCGCACATGTTGATGCCGGTGAACCGGTCGAAGGCAGCCTGCAAGGCGAAGCCACACTCAAGCGCACCCTCACAGCCAAGCATCTGATCCTGCTCGGCATAGGTGCGGTGATCGGCGCGGGTATCTTCGTGCTGACCGGCCAGGCCGCAGCCAACCACGCCGGACCAGCGGTGATGTTGTCCTTCGTGTTCGCCGGCATTGCCTGCGCACTGGCCGGTCTGTGTTACGCCGAGTTCGCAGCAATGATGCCGGTCTCCGGCAGCGCCTACTCCTATTCCTACGCCACCTTGGGCGAAGGCATGGCCTGGTTCATCGGCTGGTGTCTGGTGCTGGAATACCTGTTCGCCTCCGCCTCGGTCGCGGTTGGCTGGTCGGCGTACCTGATCAGCTTCATCACCACCACGCTGCACATGCCGTTCCCCGACGCTTTGTCGGCGGCGCCGCTGGCCTGGACCGGTAGCGAGTTCGTCAATTCCGGCAAGCTGTTCAACCTGCCGGCGGTGCTGATCGTGGCGGCCATCACCGGCCTGCTCTACGTCGGCGTTACCCAGTCCACCCTGGTCAACGCGGTGATCGTGGCGATCAAGGTGATCGTGATCTGCCTGTTTGTCGGCTTCGGCATCCAGTACATCGACCCGGCAAACTGGCACCCGTTCATCCCGGAAAACACCGGCACCTTCGGTGAATTCGGCTGGAGTGGCGTGTTCCGTGCCGCCACCATCGTGTTCTTCGCCTATATCGGCTTCGATGCGGTCTCCACCGCAGCCGGCGAAACCAAGGACCCGCAGAAGAACATGCCGATCGGCCTGCTCGGCTCGTTGGCCATCTGCACCATCGTCTACATCGTCGTCTGTGCCGTATTGACCGGCATGCTGCCGTACAACCTGCTGGGCACCGACAAGCCGGTGGCCACCGCGCTGGAAGCCTATCCGAGCCTGTCCTGGCTGAAGACCGCAGTCGAGATCGGCGCCATCGCCGGCCTGTCCTCGGTGGTGCTGGTGATGATGATGGGTCAGTCGCGTATCGCCTACACCATCTCCCGCGACGGCCTGCTGCCTAGGATGTTCGGCAAGGTCCACCCGCGCTTCCGCACCCCGTACGTCAGCACCGTGGTAGTCGGCGTGCTGGCCGCCCTGCTGGCCGGGCTGGTGCCGTTGAATGTGCTGGGCGAGCTGGTGTCGATGGGCACCCTGCTGGCCTTCGCCACGGTCTGCATCGGCGTGCTGGTGCTGCGCCGTACCAAGCCCGACATCGTGCGTCCTTTCAAGGTGCCGGCTGCATGGTTGATCTGCCCGCTGGGCGCACTGGCCTGTCTGGCCTTGTTCATGCAGGCCTTCGTGGTGCATTGGCACCTGTTCGTTGGCTGGACCCTGCTGGGCCTGTGTATCTATTTCGGCTACGGCATCCGCAACAGCAAGCTGAACAAGCAAGCCTGATCCACACCCTGACCGGCGCCCAGCGCGCCGGTTTTCTTTTGCGCGCCTGCCGCGCACCGATGAGCGAAGACCCGAAACATGTTCAAGCAACTCTGGGCCACCAAACATCCGCACGCCGCACATGAGGAAGCCAATGGCCTGAGCCTGCGCCGCACCCTCGGCCCCTGGGGGCTGACCGCACTGGGGATCGGCGCGGTGATCGGCGGCGGTATTTTCGTCATCACCGGCCAGGCCGCGGCCAACCACGCCGGCCCTGCGATCATGCTGTCGTTCGTACTGGCGGCCATCTGCTGCGCCTTCTGTGCGCTTGCCTATGCCGAGTTCGCCTCGATGGTGCCGGTCTCCGGCAGCGCCTACACCTATACCTATGCCACCTTCGGCGAGCTGTCGGCCTGGTTCATCGGCTGGATGCTGGTGCTGGAATACGGCGTCTCGGCCTCGGCAGTGGCGGTCAGCTGGACCGGTTACTTCCTCAGCTTCCTCAACCATTTCGACATCCACCTGCCTGCGGCATTGGTCAATGCGCCCTTGGATGCCCAGCTCAAACCGACCGGAGCCATTGCCAACATCCCGGCGGCGATCCTGGTGCTGCTGCTGACCTGGCTGTGCTACGTCGGCATCAGCAAGTCCTCGGCGATGAACATGGCCATGGTCGTGCTCAAGACCGGCCTGATCATCCTGGTGATCATTGCTGGCTGGAAGTACGTGGACACCAGCAACTGGACTCCGTTCATTCCGGCCAACGAAGGCCCCGGCAAGTACGGCTTTGAAGGCGTACTGCGCGGCGCGGCAATGGTGTTCTTCGCCTACATCGGCTTTGAAGCGGTGTCGGTGGCGGCGCAGGAATCGCACCGCCCGCAGCGCGACCTGCCGATCGGCATGCTGTTGTCGCTGGTGATCTGCACCGTGCTGTACATCGCAATGGCTGCGGTGATGACCGGCCTGGTGCCGTACCAGCTGCTGGGCACCGCCGAGCCGGTGGTCACCGCCGTTGCCGCGCACCCGCAGCTGGATTGGCTGCGCATCATCGTCGAAGTCGGCGCGCTGATCGGCCTGGCGTCGGTGGTGCTGGTGATGGTGATCGGCCAACCGCGCATCTTCATGATCATGGGCCGCGACGGCCTGCTGCCGCCGGTATTCACCAAGATCCACCCCAAGTACCGCACCCCGCACATCAATACCGTCATCACCGGCATCGGCATCGCCCTGCTGGCGGCATTATTCCCGCTGGATATCCTCGGTGAACTGACCTCGATGGGCACGCTGATCGCCTTTGCCGCGGTCTGCGCCGGCGTGCTGGTCCTGCGCCGCACCCAGCCGGACTTGCCGCGCCCGTTCCGCATCCCGATGGCCTGGCTGATCTGCAGCCTCGGCGTGCTCAGCTGCATCGCCCTGCTGACCGCCATGACCCTGCACAACTGGATGCTGATGGGTGTGTGGACCGCAACCGGCTTCATCATCTACTTCCTGTATGGCGTACGCCATAGCAAGCTAAATGCGGCCAACAAGGCCAAGAACGGCTGAGTTGTCAGCGCTGAACGAAACTGAAGCCCGGGAGCGATCCCGGGCTTTTTCGTTGCCTGGATAGGCGGCACCACCCGTAGCCAGGGTAAGCAACAGCGCACCGGGCAACGGGGCCCGCGCCATTCAATTCCACCCATATTCCATGCCGGCATCAGTTCCATCCGGATACATGCATGAACCTGCGGGCGTTCTTAGTAGAATGGGCCCCATGAACGCGCCTACCGTCCCCTACGACGCCCAGCGACTGAGCGAACTGGCCCAGCTGCTGATCGACAACATCCGTGAGCTGGCCCACGCCGGCTGGACACCTGCCACCAGCAGCAACTTCTCACATCGGCTGGACGACCAGCATGCGGCCATCACCGTGTCCGGCAAGGACAAGGGGCGGCTGATCGAAAGCGACATCATGGTGGTGGATTTCGACGGCAAGGCCGTGGGCCGCCCGCTGCGCCCGTCCGCTGAGACCCAGCTGCACACCCAGCTCTATGCCCGCTTCCCGGAAATCGGCTGCGTGTTGCATACCCATTCGCCGGTGCAGACCATCGCCTCGCGCCTGTACGGCAGCGACGGCCATATCCGCCTGGAGGGCTATGAGCTGCTCAAGGCCCTGCATGGCAACACCACCCACGAAACCGCCGTCGACCTGAAGGTGTTCCCCAACACCCAGGACATGGATGTGCTGGCCGCCCAGGTCGAGGCCGAGCTCGACAAGGGGCCGATGTGGGGCTACCTGATCGACGGCCATGGCCTGTATGCCTGGGGCCGCGACATGGGCGAAGCCCGTCGCCACCTGGAGGCGTTCGAGTTCCTGCTGCATTGCGAACTGGAGCTGCGCCGCCTGCGCGGCCACGCCTGATCCTTCTTTCTACTACGTCGAGTCCCCCATGAGCCGACTGCGCATTTTCAACGAAACCGCCCCGGACGCGCCGCTGTTCGACAGCCGCGACGGCGCCGTCATCGCCGCCGAACTGAACAAGATCGGCGTCACCTTCGAACGTTGGCAGGCCAAGCACCCGGTCACCCCGGGCGCGAGCCAGGAAGAAGTGTTCGCCGCTTACCGCGAGGATATTGATCGCTTGGTCGCCGAGCACGGCTTCAAGAGCGTGGATGTGGCCTCGATCGCCCCGGACAACCCGGCGCGTGCCGAGATCCGCAAGAAGTTCCTCGACGAGCATTACCACAAGGAAGACGAAGTACGTTTCTTCGTCGCCGGCTCAGGCCTGTTCACCCTGCACGTAGGCGACAAGGTCTATGAAGTGGAATGCGTCAAAGACGATCTGATCGCGGTGCCCGACAGCGTCAACCATTGGTTCGACATGGGTGAAGAGCCCAGCTTCGCCGCGATCCGCTTCTTCACCGAGCCGGACGGCTGGGTCGGCCACTTCACCGGCACCGACATCGCCCAGCGCTTCCCGCGCTACGAGCCCAGCGCGGCCTAAGCCGCCGCTGTGCCTTGAGCCCCTGCTCTGCTTGAGCCCCTCTCCCGCAAGCGGGAGAGGGGTTGGGGTGAGGGCAGCTTCCAGCTCTTGCTTCCTATCCTCGCCAACTAAGCATTCGTGCCCCTAGCAGCACCATGCAGGAAGACCAGCATGACCATCAAAGCCATCCTCACCGACATCGAGGGCACCACCTCCAGCATCTCCTTCGTCAAGGAAGTGCTGTTCCCGTATGCCCGCAATGCCCTGCCCGGCTTCGTGCAGGCGCACGGCAATGAACCACAGGTCCGCCAGTGGCTGGACGCGGTCGCCACCGAGATTTCTGCCAGCACCTGTCAGGACGAGGTCATCGTCGAAACCCTGCAGGGCTGGATCGACCAGGACCGCAAGCACACCGCACTCAAGGCGCTGCAGGGCATGCTCTGGGACGTGGGCTACCGCAACGGCGACTACACCGCCCACCTTTACCCGGAAGTGGCCGACGTACTGCGCGGCTGGCACGCCAGCGGCCTGCCGCTCTACGTGTACTCCTCCGGCTCGGTGCCGGCGCAGAAGCTGTTCTTTGGTTTCAGCGACGCAGGTGACTTGAACAGCCTGTTCTCCGGCAACTTCGACACCGAAGTCGGCGGCAAGCGATATGCGCCCAGCTACGCGCATATCGCCAAGGCCATCAACATCGACCCGGCCGAAATCCTGTTCCTGTCCGACGTTGTCGAAGAACTGGATGCTGCACGCGAGGCTGGCCTGCAGACGGTGCTGGTCGACCGCCTCAGCGACTACCCGCAGCCGCGCAGCGGTGAAGCCACCCACGGCCACACCCGGGTAGAACGCTTCGATCAGATCACGCTTTGATCGCCTGAGCTGCAATCCGCAACACGACGGCCCCTCACGGGGCCGTTTTTGTATCCTCGGCATCACCGCCGGTAAAGGAAAACCAACGCACGATCAGTCTTCAAAGCCCGCCCACCGATCACGCCAGCAACGAAGGACGCCATCGTATGAGCATCGCTGCAGAAATCGGCCAGGCACTGGCCGCCGAGTTCGCCATTCCCGATGTCGGCACCCTGACCGTCATCGTCACGCGGCTGGCCACAGCCATCGTGCTCGGTGGCCTGCTCGGCCTGGAGCGGGAGCGCAAAGGACGCGCCGCCGGCCTGAAGACCCACATCCTGGTCTCGGCAGGTTCGGCGCTGTTCGTATTGGCGCCTTTGCAAATGGGCATTTCAGGCGCCGATGTCACCCGGGTGATGCAGGGCATCGTCTCGGGCATCGGCTTCCTCGGCGCTGGCGCCATCCTCAAGCTCGACAGCGAAGAACGCATCCAGGGCCTGACCACGGCGGCCGGCATCTGGATGACGGCCGCCATCGGCATGGCTGCCGGCATGGGCATGGAGATGGTGGCCTTCATCACCACGCTTGCTGCACTGGCGGTCGTGAGCACGCTACCGAAACTGATGCCCGACAAGCGCAGGAATATTGACGGCAGCGAGGCCGACCTCGATACCTGATCAGTCGGCACGACCGCGATGCCAGAGCACGCACATCTCCGCTTCTTGTAGGAGCGGCGTAAGCCGCGAAGCTGGCATTGCTGAACATCAGGGCAGATTTGTCATCTGATGATGCGCAAGCTTCGCGGCTGACGCCGCTCCTACAAATCCGGTTATTCGGCGGGACTGCGCAGTACCAGCACATCGATGCTCGAAGGCACGCCCAGACGTGCGGTGAAGCCGTCCCATTGGCCCACGCCACTGCTGACGAACAAAGCCATCTCTCGCACCCGGTACTCGCCTCGCACATACCCGTGGTTGAAGGGAGCTACCACCCAACGATCGAATCCCAGCATGTGCCCGCCATGGGTGTGACCGGAAATCTGCAGGTCGATCGCGCCGGTCGCGGCGGCCGCGCGCGCCTGCTTGGGCTGGTGGGCCAGCAATATATGGACTTCGCCGCCCCTGCCACCATCCACGACGGCCTGCATGTCCGGCGCCAGGCCACCATGCATGTACGAGCTCGGCTTCAGCGCCGCGAGGTCACCGATACCCGAGACTGCCAGCCTGCGGCCGTTGATGGTCAGCAGTGCAGTCTGGTTCTCCAGCACACCCAGGCCCATCTGCCGGAAGTGCGCCATCCACGCACTGTAGTCGTAGTAATACTCGTGGTTGCCCGGCGCCAACCAGACGCCGTATGGCGCCTTGAGCTGCGCCAGCGGCGCGGCGAAACGACCGCTGTCCTCCAAGCCGCCGTCGGCCATGTCGCCGGGCAACACGATCATGTCGGGTTTGACCGCAAGGGTTGCATCGACGATGCGCTGGGTACGCCAGGTGCGCTTGACCGGGCTGATGTGCAGGTCAGCCAATACCGCCACACGCAGACCGTCCATTTCCTTGGGCAGATGCGGCACGACCAGCTCACGCTCGTGTACCTGCGGTGGCTTGAGGCCGTTGTAGATGCCCAGCGTGGCCAGCAGCACGATCACCAGCGCCGCCCCCTGATTGAAGCCGACGCCGTGCCACAGTGTTGCGATGCGTGCTGCGCGCGGCAGCAAGCGTGACAGCAGCCAGCCAGCTTCGCGCAGCAGCACGAACACCAGTACCAGCATGAACATCACCAGCACCCAACCGAATACCAACTGTATCCAGGCTTCGACCGTGTAGCTGAAGATGTCCAGCCGCCACAAGATGGCGAAGCCCAAGCCGATCAGTGCAAGCAACACACTGATGCCGGTCCGCCACCTGCGCTGCAGCTTGGACAAAGGATGGACCGGCCACCAGAACAGGATGGCCAACAACGGCAGCAGCAGCGATACGATAAAAGTCATCAGCGGTACGCGGTAGGTAAACGACGAACGCCCGCGACCAGACCGCCAGCGGACTCAAAAGATTGCCGTGCACTGTGGCACAGCAAGATGGCGGACCGAGCGCCTACAGCTGGAACACTACGTAGCCCGACTGTAGAGCCGAGCCAGGCTCGGCTGGGGCTTTGCCGGCAATGTCGTTGTAGCCCGCGATCAACTGATTGCGGGCCATTCTGCCGTTTCATTGTTGCCAGCTTCGCGGCTGACGCCACTCCTACAAGCAATTCCTGTAGAGCCGAGCCATGCTCGGCTGAAGCTTTACCGGTGAAGCCCCTTGCCGAGCATGGCTCGGCACTACGCTCTTGCCCCCTCCCTTTGGCCAACGGCCAAGGGGAGGGTTGGGGAGGGGTTAGCTTTAATGCCCCTTGCCGAGCATGGCTCGGCACTACCTGTAGGCGGCTTGCCGCTTACTTGGACTTTTCGGCGATCCAGGCGTTGACCTTCTCGTCGAGGACGTCCAGCGGCACCGAGCCGTCCTTCAGCACTTCGGCATGGAACTCACGGATGTCGAACTTGGCACCCAGCTTGTCCTGCGCGCGCTTGCGCAGTTCCTGGATCTTCAGTTCGCCGGTCTTGTAGGCCAGCGCCTGACCCGGCCATGCGATGTAACGCTCGGCTTCGGCAACCGCATCAGGTTCGCTCACCGAGGAATTGGCGAACATGTAATCCAGCACCTGCTGGCGGGTCCAGCCCTTGGAATGCAGGCCGGTGTCCACCACCAGGCGCACTGCGCGCCACAGCTCGCCCTGCAGGCGGCCGAAGTAGCTGTACGGATCGGTGTAGACGCCTAGGTCCTTGCCCAGGCTTTCGGCATACAGGCCCCAACCCTCGATGAAGGCGGTCTCGCCACCGAAGCGACGGAACGCCGGCACACCCTTCAGTTCCTGCTGCAACGCCAGCTGGAAGTGGTGGCCCGGGATGGCTTCGTGCAGGAACAGGTCTTCAGCGTCCCAGGTCTTGCGCGTCGGCAAGTCATAGGTGTTGACGTAGAAGATGCCCGGACGGCTGCCGTCTTCGCTGGGCTGCATGTACTCGCCGCCGGCAGCCGACTTGGCGCGGAACGCCTCGATCGGACGGATCTCGAAACCAGCCTTCGGGGTCAGCGAGAACAGCTTGGGCACATTGGCATTGATCTTGGCCTCAAGCCCGCGGTAATGCTCCAGCAGTTCCGGCTCGGACTTGAACTCGAACTGCTTGTCCTTCTGCATGAAGGTGAAGAACTCCTGCAGCGAGCCCTTGAAGCCCACTTCGGTCATCACCGTCTGGATTTCAGCGTGGATGCGCGCCACTTCCTTCAGGCCGATCTCGTGGATCTGCTCCGGAGTCTGTGCAGTGGTGGTGCTCTGCTTGGCGTTGAAGGCGTACCACGCCTTGCCATCCGGCAACGAGTCCAGACCAACCGTGTCGCGGGTCGCCGGCAGGTATTCGTTGGCGATGAAATCGCGCTGCTGCTTGATCGCCGGCATCAGCTTGTCGTTGATCACGCTGCGGAAGGCTTCAGTCAGGCGATCCTTGTCGGCCTGCGAGAAATCGGCCGGCAGCAACTTGATCGGCCCCCAGAACTGGCTGTCCTCGGCCTTGGCGGTGATGATCTCGTCGAACTGCGGCACGACCTTTTCCATCAGCACGCGCGGCTGCACCACGCCGGCCTTCATGCCTTCACGCATATTGGCGTTTTCGGTCGCCAGCAGCACCGGCATGCGCGCGGCACGCGCCAGCCAGTTGTCGTAATCCTTGACCGTCTTGAACGGCTGCGCCACCTGGCCCGAACCCAGCATCACTGCATAGCTGACGGTGGAGCCCATCTGGTTGACCGGCATCATCCAAGTCGGAAACTTCTCCCCTTCCAGCGACTGCTTCTGCTCTTCAACGAAGATCCGGTAGCTGAGCTGATCCTGGCCGGCCAGGCCGGCATCGCCGATCTTCTCGGCCTTGCCCAGCCATTCCTGGGTGAAGTCGTGGCTCTGCTTGCGGAACTCGGCAGAGCCGAAGTCCGGCAGCTGGTCGTTGTAACGGTTGTCGCCCTGGAAGGTGGCCTGCAGCGGATTCAGCTTGAGCACGCCTTCCCAATAGTCGGCGTACAGCTGGTTCAGCTGCGCGGCCTTGTCGGCCTGCGGTGCCTGCGCGCTGCTGTCGCCAGCGGCTGGCTGCGATGACGGCGAACAGGCGGCCAGCACGGTGGCCAGGGAAAACGAGACGGCTAGCGCCAGCGGTCGAACGGTCATCGGGGGTTTCCAGCACAGGGAACAAGGCCACCAGCGTCTGCGCTACTGTGGCCCTGCTGGAAGGGCCAAAGGTCATTACCGTCAGGTTTCAGATCGCGGTCTGGCCTGCAAACCGTCATAATCCGTCCCCTGCTGCGGTCGCCACCGGCGTCTGCCAACCTTATTCACGCTCTCCCGGGCCTTCCGTACCCGGCGCGAGCCTTTGCCGTTGCTGTATTTATGACTACTTCGCGTCGCCCGCTGGGCTTCTGGTCCGCCACCGCCCTGGTTGTGGGCAGCATGATCGGCTCGGGCACCTTCCTGTTGCCAGCCACCCTCGCCCCCTATGGAGCGGCCACCCTGATCGGCTGGGGCATCACCTTGTGCGGTGCGTTGCTGCTTGCGGTGACCTTTGCCCAGCTGGCCAAGCGCTGGCCGCAGACCGGCGGCCCCTACGTGTTCGCCCGCAACGCCTTTGGCGAGCTGCCCGGCTTTCTGGTCGCCTGGAGCTACTGGATCTCAATGTGGTGTGCGATTGCCGCGATCGCGGTGGCCTTCGCCGGCAGCATCGGCGCCATCTTCCCGGCTCTGACCGCGACCCCGGTGCGCGCTGCGGCCTGCGGCCTGGTCGCGCTGTGGCTGTGTGCAGGCGTCAACCTGATCGGTGTGCGCGAAGCCGGACGCCTGCAGCTGGCAACCACCGTACTGAAAGTAGTACCGCTGCTGATGTTCGGCCTGGTCGCGCTGTGGCTGGTGGATACCAGCCACTACGTACCGTTCAACCCCTCCGGCGAATCGTTGGGCAGCGTGGCTGCCGCTACCGTGGCGCTGACCCTGTGGGCGATGATCGGCCTGGAGGCCGCCACGGTCCCGGCCGAGTCCGTCGATGACGCACCGCGCACGGTCGCCCGTGCCACCGTCGCCGGCACCGCGATCGCAGGTATCGCAACCGTGCTCGCCTGCACCACGGTGCTGGGCCTGCTTCCGGCTGATGTGCTGGCCAGCTCCAGCGCACCGATGGCCGATGCCGCCGCCGCATTGTGGGGGCCGACCGCCGGCATGCTGCTGGCCGTGGTGATGGCCATCTCCTGCGTCGGTGCGCTCAATGGCTGGACGCTGCTGGCAGCACAGCTGCCGATGGCGGCAGCTCGAGATGGCGTGCTGCCGCGCGCCTTCGCCTATGAGAACAAGCGCGGTGCGCCAGTGTTCGGTGTCATCGTCAGCTGTCTGCTGGCCACCGTGCTGGTGATCTGCAACTACAACCGCTCGCTGGTGGACCTGTTCAAGTTCTCGGTGCTGCTGTCCACCGCGGCCACCCTGCTGCCCTATCTGGCCGGTGCCGCCGCCTGGCTGTGGCGTGGCGCAGGCATCCCCTCGCGCATCGCCGCTGCTGGCGCATTGGTCTTCAGCCTGTACGCGATTGCAGGCATCGGCAGCGAGGCCCTGTTGTGGGGCGTGGCGCTGATCATCGCGGGACTGCCGATCTACTTCTGGCTGCGTCGGCGCTGATCAGTGCAGCCCAGAACCCGCTGCACACTGTGGCGGGTTTTCAATCTGCAGCACAGAGCCAACGCCCTTTCGTTCTGTCACCGTTCTCGTCCGCCGCCAGTCACTCGCTTGCGGGCAGAACATTGCCTAAAGCCTTGTTGATGGCAATGAACTGGCTACGCAGCAGTGCCTCGCAATCAACTAGGTCACGTCGCGTCTGCAGATAGCTTCTACGTGCATCGAGCACGGCCAGGAAGTCGACCAGCCCCGCGTCATATCGTGCCTGGGCGATCTTGTAAGCATCCAGTGTCGCCTGCTCACGCTCGCGTAGCTGCACGCGCTGTTGC
The DNA here is from genome assembly GCF_056760235.1 of Stenotrophomonas sp. STEN018. NCBI lineage: Bacteria > Pseudomonadati > Pseudomonadota > Gammaproteobacteria > Lysobacterales > Lysobacteraceae > Stenotrophomonas > Stenotrophomonas sp. STEN018. The sequence goes on along the minus strand of NZ_JBRREK010000005.1, from coordinate 10,717 downwards.
TGCGCCGCGGCGTAGCCGTTCAAGGCATTGTCGATTTCCTGCCAGGCCTGCAGCACCGTCTTCTGGTAGGCCACGGCAGCTTCTTGTTGTTCCAGCTCACGCAGCTGCACCACACTCTTGCGCCGACCGTGATCGAACAGGGGCAGGTTCAGCACCGGGCCGATCGACCAGGTGCGGCTGCCCCAGTCCGAGAACTCACCGGACAGATACGACTCGTAACCGAATTTGCCACCGAGGCGGATGCTGGGATACAGATCGGCCTGTGCAACGCCGATGCTGGCCGTCGCCTGCTGCAGGCGTGCCTGCGCGGCGCGGATATCCGGGCGTCGCTGCGCCACTTCCGATGGCAGGCCCAGCGACAGATCCGGCAGCGCGTCGCTGACAGCAGCCACAGGCATTGCGAGCAGGGTTCGCAGTGCGCCGGGGCGCTCGCCGAGCAATAGCGCGAGTTGGTTGCCGCTGCTGGCCTCCTCGGCCAGCAAACCGGGCAAACGCGCGCGGACAGCAGCAAGATCGGCCTGCTGTCGATCCAGATCCAGATGGTCCTGCAGGCCGCCGTCCACCCGCGCCTGCAGCAGCGCCAAACGTTCTTCCAATGCAGCAATATCCTCGCGAGCCAGTTCGATCTGGCGTTGTGCGGCGCGAAACTGCACGTAGCTGCGCGCCACTTCGCTGCTGACGCTCAGCCTGGCCAGATCCAACAAGGCTGCCTGTTGCGCCACACCGGCATCGGCCGCCTCGATCGAACGCCGCACCCTGCCCCATAGATCCAGTTCCCAGGACGCATCGAAACCGGCCTGATACAGATTGAACGGTTCTGCCAGCAGCTGCTTCAGCGCGTCACTGTCATTGCTGAGAATATCGAGCATGCGGGTACCGGCGCCGTTCTCGCTTTGGCGCTGGCGATTGACGCCCGCCGAGGCAGTAACATCGACGCCGCGCTGTGCGGCAACAGTGCGCCGCTGCGCGCGCGCCTGGGCGAAGTGCAGAGCAGCCGTGCGCAGGTCCGGACTCGCCTGCAAGGCACGCCGTTGTAGTTCATCCAGGGTCGGGTCGGACAGCTGCGCCCACCACTCCGGCTGCAGCGCCTGCGTATTGGCTTCGGCATTTAGTGACGCGTCACCGCCACGCCACTGGCTCCAGTCTGCCGGGGCCGGCGCCTCCGGGCGCACGAAGTCCGGCCCGACCGCGCAACCGCCCAGCATCAGGCCGACAGCAAGCGGCGAGAGCAGCAGCGACGCGTTCAATAGTGAGCGTAATTGCGGGAACATGGATCGCGTCCTAGGTAAGCCGGTTACGGAACAACCACGCCGCCAACGGCAAGGTAATCGCCGCCACCGCCAGCATGGGGATGAAGTTGAAGCCCACTTCCTGCAGGCCGGCGCCTTCCAGATAAACCCGGCGCACCAGATCGATGCCAAATCGCAGCGGATTGGCGTAAGTCGCCAGCTGCAACGCCTTGGGCATGTTGGCTACCGGCGTCATCAAGCCCGACAGCAGCATCAACGGCATGATCAACAGGAAGGTGTAGAGCATCGCCTGCTGCATGTTGGCTGCCACTGCCGAGATCGACAGGCCGATGCCCACCGACGCCACGGTGAACACCGCCAACGCCAGATACAGCACCCCCATCGAGCCGGCCATTGGAATCTGGAACCAGAAGCGGATGATCAGCAGGATGATGGTGGACTGCACCAAGCCCACCAGAATCGACGGCAAGGCCTTGCCAATCAGGATCTGCATCGGCGTCAGCGGCGTGACCAGCAACTGATCGAAGGTGCCCTGCTCACGTTCGCGCGCGACCGACAGCGCCGCGATCAGCAAGGTCTGCAACATGCTCAGGGCGGCGATCAGCGCTGGCATCAGCTGCCAGCGCGATTCCAGATTGGGGTTGTACCAGCTGCGGGTGACCAGCTGCACCGCCTGGCCACCGGCAGCGCGCGTCTGATTGAAGTCGGCAACGATGGAACCAATGTAACCGGCAGCGGCACCCGCGGTTGTCGAATTGCGACCGTCCATGATCAACTGCAGCGGCGCGCCCTGCTTGGATGCGAGCCGTTGTTCAAAATCAGCCGGGATGCTGATCACCAGCAACGCTTCATTGGCGTCGATCAAGCCTGCAATCTGCCTCGACGAATCCAGCGTGGCGACACGCTCGAACATGCCCGCGCCGTCCACCCGCGACAGCAACTCGCTCGATGCCTGTCCGCCACTGAGGTCCAGCACTGCATATGGCACGTGGCGCAGATCGAAGGTCGCGCCGTAGCCAAACAACAGCGCCTGCATCAGCGCCGGCATGAACAGCATGGCGCGGCTGGAGGGTTCCTTCAGCAGGGTGATCAGCTCCTTCCTGCACAGGAAGGCGATACGCCTGAAATAGATGGCAATGGCTTCCATGCTTACACCAGCCTCTTGCGCAGTTTATAGCGGGTGCCGGCAAACAGCAGCAACGCATACAGCAGCAGGATGGCCGACTTCTGCAGGAACAACGGCCAGTTGTCACCGGTGAGGAACAGCGACTTGATCAAGCCCATGAAGTGGGTGGCAGGCAACAGCTGGCTGATGACCTGTACCGCCGCCGGCATGTTGCGCAAGTCGAATACGAAACCGGACAGCATCATCGCCGGCATGAAACTGGTCAGCAGTGCCACCTGGCTGGCCTGGAACTGGTTGCGGGTCACCGCCGATATGAACAGGCCCAGCAACAGCGACACAGTCAGGTAAAGCAGCGAGCTGATCACGATCGCCAGCAGCGAACCGCGCATCGGCACCTCGAACAGGAAACGCGCAGTCAGCAGGCATATCGCCAGGTTGATCGCGCCGATACCGAGATACGGCAGCAGCTTGGCCAGCACCAGTTCGGTCGGCCGCACCGGCGTCACGAACAGTGCTTCCAAGGTGCCGCGCTCCCACTCGCGCGCAACCAGCAGCGAGGTCAGGAAGGCACCGATCAAGGTCATCACCAGTACGATCAGGCCCGGCACCAGATACCAGGTGCTGGTGCTTGCCTCGTTGAACCACATGCGCTGGATCACATTGACGCCGCCGCCCGCACTGCTGCCGCCTTGTCGATCAAAAGTGGTTTGCAGCTGCGTCGCCAAGGCGCCGCCCACATAGGCTTCCAGCGTACGCGCGGTATTGGCATCCACGCCGTTGAGGATCAGCTGCACCTGCGCATTGCCATCCGCCATGCGCCGGCTGAAATCCACCGGCACATGCACGATGCCGCCGACCTTGCCTTGCCGCATCAAGTCCACCGCGGCAGCCATGTCACCGACTTGCACCGGCGCCAGATACGGCGAGCCCTGCAGCCCTGCGACCAGCGACTGCGTGGTCGGCGAGCGCTCATCCAGCACCACCGCAACCGGTGCGTGGCTGACATCGAACGACAGCCCGTAACCGAACAGCAGGATCAAAGCCGCCGGCAACAACAGTCCCACCGCAAGGCTGCTGCGCTCGCGCAGCATCTGCCGGGTCTCCTTGCGCACCAGCGCCCACAACCGCGAGGTGAAGCCGGACATCACGCGGCCCTGCCGGCGGCAGCGGCACTGCGCTGGGCGCGGCCCTGCTCGACAATGCCAATGAAGGCGGCATTCATATCGATACCACCAGCGCCGGCCAGCTCACGCACCTGCTGCGGCGTTCCCAAGGCAAGCAGTTCACCTGCGTCCTGGATGGCGATGCGGTCGCAGTACTCGGCCTCCTCCATGAAGTGGGTGGTGACGATGATGGTCACGCCCTGCTGCGCCAGCCCGGTGATGGTGCGCCAGAACGCACGCCGCGCCAGCGGATCGATGCCGCTGGTCGGTTCATCCAGGAACAGGATTTCCGGTGCATGCAGCAAGCCGACTGCCATCGCCAGACGCTGCTTGTAACCGGCCGGCAGCTCGCCGCTGCGAGCGTCGCCCTGCAGGTCGAAGCGGGCAATGGCGTCGGCTACGCGCTGGCGCAGCTGCGCGCCGCCCAGACCGTAGGCGCCGCCGAAAAACTCCAGGTTCTCGCGTACCGTGAGGTTGGCGTAGAGGGCGAATTTCTGTGAGACATTGCCAATACGTGCGCGCGCCTGGGCACGGGCGCTGCGCAGATTCAGACCGGCTACTTCCAGATGCCCGCTGCTGGCGGGAAGCAGCCCACAGAGCATGCGGAAGGTAGTGGTCTTGCCAGCGCCGTTGGGGCCGAGCAGCCCGAAGATCTCGCCACGATGCACATCGAAACTGGTGCTCGCCACCGCGGTGAAGTCACCGAAACGACGCACCAGATCGCGCACCACGATGACCGGCGCATCATCCTGCGGGATCGTTATCGGTGCGACCTCCGCCACCGGCAGCGACGCGGGCGATTCCTGCGCGCGCAGCAGCATCATGAAGGCATCTTCCAACTCAGCTGGGCGCGGGCTGGGCAATTGATCCTGCAGCAGCCCAGCGATATCCGCCGGCGTTGCCGAGGGCTGCAGGATGAAACGTACCGAGCCGGCACGCGGCACCGCATCCAGCACGTGGCGGCTATCGTCGATCAGCTGCGCCTGCAGGTCACGCGGCTGCAACGGCGGCGCTGGCGCTACCGTCCAGGTCAGGCCCTGCGCCTTGCCGGTCAGCGCGGCTGGATTGCCCTGCGCCAGCAAACGCCCTTGATGCAGCACGAAGATCTGCTCGCAGCGTTCGGCCTCATCCATATAAGCGGTGCTGACCAGCACGCTGAGCTGTTCCTCCTGCACCAGCTGCTGGATGATCTTCCACAGTTCGCGCCGCGACAGTGGGTCCACACCGACACTTGGCTCATCCAGCAGCAACAGCTCCGGCGAACGCACCAGGGTGCAGGCCAGGCCCAGCTTCTGCTTCATGCCGCCGGACAATTTGCCGGCCGGGCGCTGTTTGAACGCGGCCAGATCGGTCATCTGCAGCAGCCGCTCGAAGCGCGCATGGCGCTCGGCCAGCGGCACGCCATGCAGGTCTGCATACAGATCCAGGTTCTCCTGCACGCTCAGGTCTTCATACAGGCCAAAGCGCTGCGGCATGTAGCTGATACGGTCCTGTACCTGCTGTGGCTTCCTTGCTACGTCATAGCCCAGCACCTGCAGCTGGCCAGCATCAGCCGGCAGCAGGCCAGCAACCATGCGCAAAAAGGTGGTCTTGCCTGCACCATCCGGTCCAACCAACGCGGTCAGCTCGCCCTTGCGCACGCTCAGGGAAATCCCGGCCAGTGCCTCTACCTGCCCGACACCGGCCGCCGGGAAACACTTGCGCAGGTCGACCGCAACAACCGTGGCAGCGGCCGCTTCCATCAGCGCGTCGCCTCCTGCAGCCGGACGCTCACAGGCTGGCCCAGCCGCAACTGATCCTGCGGATCGTCAACCACCACGCGTACCTCGTAAACCAGACTGGTGCGCAGCTCCTCGGTCTGTACCGACTTCGGCGTGAACTCGGCTACGGACGAGATAAAACCGACCTTGCCCGCCACCGGTTTGTCGGGATGGCTGTCACTGGTCACCTGTGCGGCTTGCCCGCTGCGGATGCGGCCCAGTTCGGTCTCGCTGGCAAATACCCGCACCCACTTGGGCTGGGTCAGCGCCAATGCAAACGCCGCCCGTTGCGGACTTGCCATGTCGCCGACTTCCACCAGCCGCGAGCGCACCACCGCTGCCACCGGTGCGGTGAGCTGACCTTGCGCAATCTGGTGTTGCAGCAAAGCGAGCTGCGCATCGGCTGCCTGCAACTGCGCTTCGGCTGCCGCAATGTCTTCCTTGCGCGGCCCCTGCTGCACCAGCGCCAACGCCTGTTGTTGCAGTTCAACCGTCGCTGCCGCCACCTTCGCCACACTGCGTGCGCGGTCCATCTCCTGCGCGCTTACGCCGCGCCCGTCGGTGGCGCTGGCCACGCCCTGCAGCCGCTGCAGGTCCTGCGCTGCGCGTGCTGCATCGGCCTGCGCCGCAGCCAATTGACTCCTGGCCTGCACGACTTCCTGTGGCCGCGCGCCGTTGTGCAGTCGTGCCACAGTCTGCCGCTGGGTCTCAATCTGTGCCTTGGCTTGATCGGCCTGCAGCTGCAGGGTGCGGGTATCAAGCGTGGCCAACACATCGCCGGCCTTGACCTTGTCCCCTTCGTCCACCCGTACTTGCTGCACTCGTCCACTGCCATCGAAGGCGAGTGACACCTGGCGGATGTCCACATTGCCCTGCAACTGCAGCGCATCACCTGCCGGTTTATCTCTGCTGCTCCACCACCACAGCAGCGCGCTCAGCACCACAACAGCGGCCACCACGACAAGGACGGACTTCTTCATCAGGATGCTTCCGCAAGCAGGACTGGATCTGCCGAACAGCCTAGTTCAAATTAAATTTAATTTAAAGTAGAGCCGATCGGGACGATGAAGCAGGCTAAACTTGCCACGCAATGAGCATCCAGAAAACCACCCTGCGCGGTCCACGTACCGATGGCGAGGCTACCCGCGCCCGCCTGCTGGAGGCGGCCGGCCAGCTGTTCTCGCAACAGGGCTTCGCCGAAACCACCAGCAAGGCCGTCGCCCAGGCCGCCGCTGCCGACCTGGCCTCCATCAATTACCACTTCGGCAGCCGCAACGGTCTGTACCAGGCGGTGCTGCTGGAAGCGCACCGGCAGCTGCTCGATCTTGACGACCTGCAGCGCATTGCCGGCAGCGCGCTGAGCGCGGAGCAGCGCCTGTACGAACTGCTGGCCGGCCTGGTCCAGCGCGCGCAGCAACCCGAGGCCTGGGCGCCGCGCGTGTTGGCACGCGAACTGCTGGCACCCTCCTCACACCTGCAGGTGCTGATGGAAGAAGCGGTTCCGCCAAAGATGATGGCGGTGGCGCAGATCCTCAGTGAGATATCCGGCATCCCGGCCAACGAGCCCGCCTTGTTGCGCTGCCTGCTCAGCGTCGCCGCGCCGTGCATGATGCTGATCGTGATCGGGCGCGGCGTGCCGGGCCCGTTGCAGGCAGTGGTGCAAGGCCCGTCGCAGGCATTGCTGGCGCATCTGCATCGGTTTGCGATTGCGGGGCTGCAAGCGGTTGGTGAGGATTACCGCAGCAAGCCAGGACAGGCAGTTGTAGGAGCGGCATAAGCCGCGAAGCCAGGATTGTTTGGCCGTTGATACAGATTCGATCTCGTCGACCATGAGCTTCGCGGCTTACGCCGCTCCTACAAGCGCCCCCGACCGTCCGCCAGAAACCCGCCGCCAACACTCTGGCACCGCTCTTGCATCTGCCCTGGCATGAGTCCCGAACTTGCCCTTACCGAACTCCGCGGCGGCCTGGTTGCCACCTTGTGGATCGCCGGCCCGCTGCTGCTAGTCGTACTGGTCGTCGGTGTGGTGATCGGCGTGATCCAGGCTGCCACCCAGATCAACGAGCCCACCATCGCCTTTGTCGCCAAGGCCGCCGCACTGACCGCGGCACTGTTTGCGCTGGGCAGCCTGCTGCTTGGGCATCTGGTCGAGTTCACCATCCTGTTGTTCCAGCGCATCCCGCATCTGATCGGCTAGCGTCGTGGATTCGGTCACCCAGACAGTCATCGACGGCCAGCAGGCTTTTGCCATCATCGGCAATACCCTGTGGATCATGCTGCGTATCGGCGCGATGCTGATGGCCATGCCGATGGTCGGTACCCGCGCGGTGCCGGCGCGGGTACGCGCACTGCTGGCGGTCGCCCTGTCGGTGGCGCTTGCGCCCGTCTTGCCTCCGGTGCCGATCTTCAACGGCTTTGACTCGATGACCGTGCTCAGCATCCTGCGCGAAGTAGCCGTGGGGGTCAGCATCGGCTTCCTGCTGCGGCTGATCTTCGAAGCCGGCGCCATGGCCGGCGAAATGATCGCGCAGAGCACCGGCCTGGCCTTCGCGCAGATGGCCGACCCGATGCGCGGCGGCAGCTCAGGCGTGATCGGGCAATGGTTTTACCTGATGTTCGGCCTGCTGTTTTTCACAAGCAATGGCCACCTGGCGCTGATCTCGCTGCTGGTGGACAGCTACAAGGCACTGCCCATCGGCACCGCCCTGCCCGATCCGCACGCGGTCGCAGCCTTGGTACCGACCTTGGCCCTGCAGATTTTCCGTGGTGCTCTGTCACTGGCACTGCCGCTGGTAGTGGCGATGCTGGCAATCAACCTGGCCTTTGGTGTCCTTGCCCGCGCGGCGCCGGCGCTCAACCCCATGCAGCTCGGCCTGCCGGTTGCACTGCTGCTCGGCCTGTCCCTGCTTACCTTGCTGGCTGGGGAAATGGGCCCACCGGTACAGCGCCTGTTCGACACCGCCTTTGATACGGCGCGGCAAGTAACAATGTGACGCCCTACACAGCTCACGTTTTTCGATTTCACATTGCCTGAAGGCCCCCTTGCCGGTTCCCCTATACCGGTGGATAGTCCGGGTACAGCACGGACCGCAGGGGAATGCGGAACCAGGTACGACATCTCGCTTCCGCGACCGCGGCGCGACAACCTTAGGGAGAGGTTTGATGCTCGTTGGCAGCTACAACCCGTTGTTTGTCGTGCTGTCGATCCTGGTGGCGATCCTGGCCTCGTTCACGGCCTTGGATATGGCCTCAAGGGTTTCCGCCTCGCAACCACGTCGCGCTGCAGCTCGCTGGCTGTTGGCCGGTGGCGTGGCCATGGGTGCCGGTATCTGGTCGATGCACTTTGTCGGCATGCTGGCGTTCCGCCTGCCGATACCGCTGGGCTACGACCTGTGGCTGACCGTGGAGTCGCTACTGGTTGCGGTTGCCGCCTCGATTTTCGCGCTATGGCTGGTCTCGCGGCCCACCCTGCCGCACCTGCGCTTGGCACTGGGCGCACTGCTGATGGGCCTGGGCATCGCCTGGATGCACTACGTCGGCATGTCGGCGCTGAAGATGAACCCCGGCATCGACTACGACCGAGTCTGGTTTGTGCTTTCGATCGTGATTGCGGTTGGCGCTTCGTGGAGTGCGCTATACATCGCTTTCCGCCTGCGCACCGTCGAACACGCTTTGCCACCGCGGTTGATCGCCGCAGCGGTAATGGGCCTGGCCATCGTCGGCATGCACTACACCGGCATGGCAGCGGCACGCTTCCCGGCCAACTCCGTTTGCACAGCGGCCACCACTGGCGGCGTTCCCACCGAATGGCTGGCCGCCTGCGTGGTGCTGCTGACCGTCGGCGTGATGGGCGTGGTATTGACCATTTCCCTGTTCGAGCAACGCATGCAGGCGCGCTTGCTGCATCTGCGCAATTCCATGCTGTCGGCCTCGCTGGACGATGCCCGCAAGGAGTTGTTCCATGCCAGCCAGCACGACTCGCTGACCCGGCTGCCAAACCGCCAGCTTTCGCATGAGCGCATCGAACAACTGCTGCAGGGCGGCCAGCCGTTCGCAGTGATGTCCATCGACCTGGATGGATTCCGCCATATCAATGGCGCGTTCGGCTCGCAGACTGGCGATGCTGCCCTGGTCGATATCGGCGAACGCCTGCGCCAGCTACTGCCAGCCGATGACCTGGTCGGCCGGCTCGGTGGCGATCAGTTCGTGATCGCCTGCCAGCTCAGGCAGAGCGAAGAACTCGACTCGCTGGCAGACCGCATCATTCTGGCAGTCAATTCGGTACGGGTAAGCGGACGCGAACTGCGCATCACCGCCAGCCTGGGTATTGCCCAGTATCCGCAGACTGGCACCTCCACCACCGCCGCGCAGCTGATTGCCATGGCCGAGACCGCCATGGCCTATGCCAGGCAGTCCGGGCGCAACACCCATGCGGTGTTCGCTGACTGGATGAACGACAACGTCGAGCAGGACCGGCGCCTGCTGGAAGACCTGCGCAAGGCCTTGGGCACGCCGCAGCTGTCGCTGCATTACCAACCGCGTGTGCACGCCGACAGCGGCCGCATCAGCGGTGCCGAGGCGTTGATCCGCTGGCGCCACCCCGAGCACGGCTACGTCCCTGCTGAACGCATCATCCGCCTGACCGAGCAAAGTGGGCTGATGGATGTAATCGGCAACTGGGTGCTGGACGAGGCCTGCCGGCAGATGCGCAGCTGGCAGGATGCCGGCAACGCCGACTGGCGGGTAGCGGTAAATCTGTCAGGGCGCCAGCTGGGCTCACCCAAATTGATTGAAGACGTGCGTGCCGCATTGGAGCGCAACGACCTTGAGCCTTCACGCCTGATTCTGGAAATCAGCGAAGGCGCAGTGATGCGCGACACCGACAATTCCATTTCGGTATTGCGCAGCCTTGCCGCGTTGGGCGTGGGCATATCAATCGACGACTTCGGCATCGGGGTGTCCAGCCTGCTGCACCTGAAGCGGCTGCCCGCCACCGAGATCAAGATCGACCGCGCCTTCGTGCTGGCGCTGGAAGAAAGCGACGAGGACGTGGTGATTGTCTCGGCGATCGTCGCACTGGGTCACGCGCTGAACATGGAGATCGTCGCCGAAGGTATCGAGACCCAGGGGCAGCGTTCGTACGTGGAACGGCTGGGCTGCGATCATCTGCAGGGCTACCTGCTGGGCCGCCCGGTGAACGCGGAGAACTTCATGCGCCTGCACGGCGGCGACGCTCAGCATGCGGCCTTGGAAGCACGGCTGGCCTCGTTCCAGCCCAGCCCGGAATAACGGATTCCCTGTAGTGGGGGGGGGGGGGGGGGGGGGGGGGGGGGGGGGGGGGGGGGGGGGGGGGGGGGGGGGGGGGGGGGCGGGGGGCGCGGGGGGCGGCGGCGGGGGGGGGCCGGGGGGCGGGCGGGG